>JAQGHJ010000563.1 GCA_028288905.1 Phycisphaerales bacterium
CCGCCACGCGGGCGCGGACGGCCTCGGGTCCGACGTAGTGGTACACCCTGCTCATGCGTAACCCTCACGGCCGCGGCGAGGCGGACGGCCGTGCGCCGCCCGATTGCCGCCGCTGCCACGTCGGTCAGGAGGTCGGATTCTTGCGGGTAGACGATCGAACCGTCGGCAACGGGTCCGGATCGCTCACACCGTTACTCCGGGGCGCGTCGCGGAGGTAGAACAGGTAAGCGCCGAGGGACCTGCCGTGCCGGAACGCGACCCGGTCCACCGTCCGAATCGCCGGCCCCTGCTCGCGGCGCGGTGAAGGTGGGCGACGCCGTCCCGACTACTTCCAAGTGCCTTCCTCCGCCGCCGCCGGCCGGTCCCGATGACGCCAGCTTTTATTCAACGCCTTCTACGTATCCGCGAACCGGCACGGCCTTCACGATGCGTTCGGCGAGCGAAAAACTCGTGCAGGCGTAGAAGCCGCCGTGGCAGAACGCGGCGATCAGTTCACCGTTCTGTGTGGCCAGATCGCCGTGACCCCCGACTCGGGCGAGCAGTTCACACGACAACCGACAAGCCGTCAGGATGGGCCCGTTGCTGTCGCCGCTCGTGTGAAGCGCGATGGGGAGCAGGAAGCGTTCGCGGTACTCGTCCCCGCACACGCGACACCGCACCGGCTCTTCCCCCTCCTCGTCCGTCAGGTACACGGGCGGCGGGAACCGCAACGACTTGGTGTCCGTGCCCGCCGGAAGTCCGCGGGCCACGTCAGCCACCAGTCGCGTCATTGGATCGACGGGGCCATCGCCCGAAATGTGGAGGAATAGCTCGTACGCCACCGGCCTCCTACTTGTGGACGGAACGCGCGGACGGCCGTCGTGCGTACTCCGGCGGACGGCGTGACTCCCGAACCCCGGGCCGGCCGCCGTCCGCGGAGCGGGTGGCCGACGTTACGGCAGGACGCAGTCCGCCGGGCCGCAGTGGCGCGTCGTCACACCGCGCCCGCCGGTTCGCCCTGCCCGTTCAACGCGACGACGTCCACCACGCTCACCTGATAGCACGTCACGCGGCCGCCGACCCCATGAATGGCCGAGAACTCGACCTGTACCAGCGGGTCCAGCCGCTCGAAGTGGAGCCCGTTCAGGACGTTCTGGAAGTTGAAGCCGCCGAGTTCGTTGTCGTCCACGCCGTCGCACCGGAACGTGACGAGTGTCGGGAACGGGTCTACGTAAAAGCCGTTCGGCAGCACCACGCCGTTCCACCCCCCGTGTGGACGACGAACTCCAACACGGGTCCGAGCGGCCCCCGGCGGTCGAGCCGGAGGCTCACGACCTCCGCGTCGTGAAAGTCGGGCCACCGGCCGAACCGGCGGACGAGGCGTTGGGCGTCGAGGATGAACTCTTCCGGCCGCACGAGCTGTTTGAATCTCCGGGTTCGAGCGCCGTCGTTGCACGAGTGTACCGCCGGGTCGGGCGTCCGCCCCGACGGCCCGCACCTGTCGGCAGTGCTTCTGATCGTGAGGTGCATTGCACCGCGAACACGGGCTCGCACGGCGGACGCCCGCCGGGAGTCGCGCGGGATCGTAGTCACGGGCGGGGCCGGGGCCGCAGTCAGATGCTCGATTCACCGCTCAACAGCCGGCGGATGCGGGCCACCGCGTCCGCGAAATCGCGCGCGTCGACCGAATCGGCCCAACCACCGAAATGTACGTGGTGGGCGTCCGAGCCGACCGTGATGCGGCCGAACTCCTCGGTCGAAATCCACAAAATGGAACCCGTGGAAGCAGCAAGCTCGACGGTGAAGCAACCCACCTCTTCCCCTGCCCTCGCCCGTCCCGTGAACTCGGGAAATTCCCGCAACAGTTCCGTCAGGAAGCGGGAGGAGTAATCATTGAGGTCCATCATTCGCTTCCGAAGTCCGCCCGAGGCGACTTCCTACGGCGCTACGCACCCGCCGACGACGCGGTCGACACGACGGGGAGTGGGCCGCCGAGCGCCGGGAGGCATCATACCGGCCGGCGCAAAGAGACGGGCGGACGGCTGATGCCGTGCGGTTTCGGTCGTTGCCCGTTGCCTTCCCGACCCGCCTCACCGGCCACGGCTCGGCCACTCGTCCGTTCGAGCCACGATGCCCCCCGAGTTCTGACAGCCGGCCAGCCCGGCTACGCGGCCCGCCGGTGCCGGGCGACGCAGGCGAGCAGGTCGTCCAGCCCGACCCCGCCCTTCGTCAGGAAGTCGGTCGCCCCGAGCCGCCGGGCCTCGGCGACCGACCACGAGTCGCCGGCCGCGGAGAACATCACGACCGGCAGCCCGCGGTGCCGCGGGTCGGCCCGGAGCCGCCGCAGCACCTCCAACCCGTCCATCCCGGGCATCGTCAGGTCCAGCAGCACGAGGTCGAGGTCGTCGGCGTCGGCGGCCGCCAGCGCGGCCGCCCCGTCGCCGGCCGTGACCGGCCGGTACCCGGCCCTCCGGAGCAGCCGGGCCATCAGGTCGCGGGCGTCGTCCACGTCGTCCACCACGAGCACGGCGGGAGCGTGGGCGGGGGCGGCGGGCACCGCGGCCGCGGCGGCGTGGGTCGTCATTCACGTTCCTTGCGTTCGAGCGTGCCCGTAGGCCGAGCGAGATGTCTCACCGACGTGTGGGCGCAGGCTCCCGCGAGGGGAGCACGCCCCCACAACGTTATCGGTGCGGCCGGCGCACCGCAACATCCGGGGACGCGGCCGGGCGGTGGCGGCCCCGCGCCGCCGCAGCGCGACCACATCGCGTCACGCTGTTGTCGGCCGGCGGCGTCCCGTAGCAACAGTCCGCGTCGCAGCCAGCCGCCGCCGTCACGGCCCTGGGGGTCGGTCGGTGACGCTGCGTCAACGTTCGGGCCCGGGTCCCGCCGCGCAGTTCCGTGCCCGACCCGGCCGACTTGTCCGCCACTTCCGCCGCCCGCCGGACAGGCTGCCGCGGCCGGTCGACCGTCGGGTCGGGGCGGCCGGCCCGCCAGTCGGCTGCTTGCGGCCTTCCCGGACGTGCGGTAGATCAGTCCGCTGGCACGGCGGTTGAGTAGGACGAAGCGTCGCCCAACCGGAGGATCACCCCATGCCGACCGCCCTGATGACCGCCGCCCCCGTCGCCCGGACCGCCTACGCTTTCCCCGCCGCCGCCGGCCCGCTGATGCTGGACCGGGCCGCCGCCGCCCGCCGCCGCGGCCTGACCGGCGGCCGGACGCCGCGGGACCTAGACCGTCAGGACGGGGCGGTCGCCCCCACGGAGGCGGCTCGGCTGGCCCGGCTGGCCGCGACCGACCGCCGCTCGACGCACGACCGGGTGCTGGACCGGGTGGCGGACGGGCTGATGGCCGAACTCGGCTGGCGCTGAATCGCCCGCGGCCGGCGACGCTCCGCGCCGGCCCCACCCTTCCCGAAAGGAACGAATCCCGTGCGAACGAACGAGGACGTGACGGCGGCCGGGCCGAACCGGACGATGGCGGACGAGTGCATGACGCGGCACGCCCGGGCGTACCGGCCGGGGCCGCCGTCCCCCGTCCCCGCCGGCGTCCGCCAACAGTTCGAACGGCTGGTCCGCGCCCGGACGGCCGCGGCCTGCTCCGGGCTGTCGGGCACCCCGACCCCGGCCCCACAGTGAACGGGCGGCCACCGTCCCACCTGCCGGCCGTCGTCGCGACCTTGGCCTTCGTCACGTCCGCCGCCGCCGGGCCTGCCGAGCCGGCCGCCGCACCGGCGTCCACGCGGCCGGCGTCGCCCGCCCTCCCGCTCGTGTACGCGGGCCGAGGACCGCCCGACCCGCTCACGCCGGGTCAGGCGGAACGGGTCGGGCGGGAGGCCGCCGCGTTCGCCCCCGGCGGCCGGGCGGTCTGGTTCGCGCTGGTCGGGGGGAACGGGTGGGGGGCCGACACGAGCGTGACGCTTTACTACGCGCCGGACCGGTCGACCCCCCGACTCCGCTCGGGTCTGGCCGTCCGGGCATCGGTCCGCGGCGACACGGTCCGCCCGTCCGAGCCGTTCCCGTACGTTCAGGTGTCTGCGGCCGCCGTGCCTTTCGCCGGACGGCCGGACGCGCCGGCGGCGGCCGACCTGCCCTTCGAGCAGCCGGCGGGCAAGGGCGGGGCGGCGGCCGAGGTCGGGGACGAGGCGATCGTCCGACTCGTGGACGCGGCC
>JAQGHJ010000564.1 GCA_028288905.1 Phycisphaerales bacterium
TCCACGCCGTCGTCGAGTTCCGGCAGCTGACGCGGGTGGCGACCGTCGTCTGCCTGACGACGGTCCTGCTCGCGGCGCTGGCCGGGCTCCCGTTCGGCTGGGTGTTGTTCCTCGCGGCGGCGTGGCCGGTGCAGGTGGCGGCGACGCCGGTCCTGCGGTGCTTGGTCCGACGGTGGGCGAGCCGGTACCGGTGGTGGGGGTACCCGACGCTCGTGTTCGGGTCGGTCGATGCCGCCCGGGGCGTGATCGAGAGCCTCAACGCGTCCCGCGAGACGGGCCTGCGGCCGGTCGGGGTGCTCGACCCCGCCGCTCGCCCGGACGACCGGCGGTCCGTACTGGGCGTGCCGGTACTCGGGACCCCGCGGCGAGCCCCGGGCCTGGTCCGGGCGCTCGGCGTCCACTACGGCATCGTCGCCCTGCCGGACCTCCGCGGCCCGGAAGTCACCCGCATCGTCAGCCGGTACGCGGCCCGGATCCCGCACGTGCTCGTGACGTCGGCCATCGCCCCGGTCGCCCACGGGCTGCCGAGCCTGTGGCGGGACGTGCGGGACTGCGGCGGCGTCGTCGGGGTCGAGGTGCGGAACCGGCTGCTGGAGCGGGTGCCCAAGATCGTTAAGCGTGGGACCGACCTGGCCCTGTGCGCTGCGGCCGCCGTCGTCGTGCTGCCGCTGGCGGCCGCCCTCGCCGTCCTGGTCAAGCTGACGAGCCCCGGCCCGATCTTTTACGGAGACGACCGCATCGGCATGCGGGGCCGGCCGTTCCGGGCCTGGAAGTTCCGGACGATGTCCCGCGACGCCCAGGCCCTACTCCGCCGGCACTTGGCGGAGGACCCCGCCGCCCGGGCCGAGTACGAGCGGGAGAAGAAGCTGAGGAACGACCCGCGGATCACCCGGCTCGGCCGGCTGCTGCGGTCGACGAGCCTCGACGAGCTGCCGCAGCTCTGGAACGTGGTGCGGGGCGAGATGAGCCTGGTCGGCCCCCGCCCGATCCTGCCGGACGAGGTCGCGAAGTACGGCCGGGTGTACCAGCACTACAAGGGCGTGCGGCCCGGCATCACGGGGCTGTGGCAGGTGTCCGGCCGCAACGACACGACGTACGACGAGCGGCTCCACCTGGTGAACTACTACGTGCGGAACTGGTCGCCCTGGCTGGACCTCCACATCATCGCCCGGACGTTCGCGGCGCTGGTGTTCCGCCGGGGTGCGTACTGAAGAGCCCCGGACGGCGCGGGGCGTTGCCTCCGCCGGGCGTGGATCCGACTGCAATGGGCGGTGGGCCGGCAGGGCTGGTCCGGAAGGTGGAAGGTAACTGGGTATGTCGAGCGTCGCGTCAGCAGTAGCAGGCACGTCGGTCGTGGCCCGACTGCGGCGGTCCGCGGTCAGCGCCAGGGAGCTCGCCCGCGGGCGGGCGTCGTTCTTGGCCGAGGCGGCGTGGCTCGGCGGCGGGTTCGCGATCAAACTGCCGATCCAACTCGGCACGCTGTACGTCCTGACCCGCGGGCTCGGCGCGGCCGGGGTCGGGACGTTCTTCGCCCTCGTCGGCCTGTTCGCGTGCGTGGCCGCGTTCGTCCAGCTCGGGACGTACGACCTGGTGATCCGGGACGTGGCCCGAGGGGAGCCGGCCCGGGAGGTGGTCGGGCGGGCGTTCGTGCTGATGACCGCCAGCTTCGCGTGCCTGCTGCCGCTGCTGCTGGCGGCCAAGCCGCTCGTGGCGGGCGGGGTCGGGTGGCCGGCGTACGTCGCCGTCACGCTGACCGAGGCGTACGGGGTGCGGCTGACCGTGGTGGCCAACGCGCTGGCCATCGCCCGGCGGGCGACGCACGTGTGCGCGGCCGGGGACGTGCTGCTGACCGGCGGGCGGCTGGCGGCCGTGTGGGCGGCGACGGCGCTCGCCCCGGGCGTGGACGCGGTGCTGGTCGCGTACGCGGCGGCGTCGGCCGTCGTCACCGCGGTGATGGTCGGGTGGGTCGTCCGCCGGGCCGGCCGGCCGGTGCTGCGGACGGCCGGGGCGCTGCGGGAGGTCGGGGAACACGCCCGGATGGTGGCGGCGTGGTCGATGGAGATGCTCGCCCGGGAGGGGGACAAGCCCATCCTGGCTGCCCTGAGCGACCCGCGGCAGGCCGGGATCTACGGGACGGCCACCCGGCTGTTCCTGATCGCGCTGGTCCCGATCGACCTGCTGAGCACCGTGTTCCGCCAGCGGGCCGGGCGGGCGTCGGCCGACCCGGTTGGCGGGGCCCGGGTCCGGCGACAGATGGCGGTGTCCTTCGCCGCGTGCGGGGCCGCCGCCGCCGGCGGGCTGGTCGCCCTCGCGTGGCTGCTGCCCCGGGTCGCCCCCGAGCGGATCCGGGCCGAGTTCGCCGACGCCCAAACAGCCCTGCTGTACCTGGCGGTCGCCGCCCCGATCTACGGGCTCCAGCGGGCGAACGTGATCTCGGCCATCGCCCGCGGGGCGACCGGGGCGTACGCCAAGGCGACGGCCGCCGCCGCCGTGATCGCCGTCGCCACACTGGCCGCGGCCGCCCCGGCCCACGGGTGGCGGGCCGCGTGCGCCGCGCTGGTCGCGTACCTGTCGGTGTCGTGCCTGCTGACGTGGGTCCTGGCGCCGATCCGCCTATCCGGCGACGTCCCCGCGGACGAGGCCGAGGCTGACCCGGTGGAGGTCGCGGCGATCGCCGACCTGCAGGTGGCCCGGTGACACGAAACCCCGTCCTTGCCGACCGGGCATCCGCCATGACCGCCACGCGACCGACCATGACGCCGACCGCCCCCGACATGCTCCCGACGTCGCCGCCGCCCGCGACCTCCGGCGGCGACGGGCCGACCGTCGCGATGCTGCTGAGCGTCCTGTCGTTCGAGGCGTTCTTCGGGCGGGTGATGAAGCTCGACCGCGACG
>JAQGHJ010000590.1 GCA_028288905.1 Phycisphaerales bacterium
GTGACCGTCAACGGGGACCCGGTCAAGCTCACGCTGACCGAGTTCCGGCTGCTGACCGCGCTCGTCGCCGCCCGCGGCCGGGTGCTCACCCGCGACCAACTGATGGACAAGGCGATGGGCACCGACGTGTTCGTCACCGACCGGGCGATCGACGTCCACGTCACCGCCATCCGCAAGAAGCTCGGGGCCGCCCAGTGGCTCGTTCACACCGTCCGCGGCGTCGGCTACCGGCTGCAGGAGACGCCGGACGGCGAATGACGAGGGGAGGGAAGCATTGCGGATTGCGGATTTCCGGGTGCGGTTTGCCAGGCGGGAACTATCGGGTGCGGCACGTTCGTCATCCCCCGTCTTCGTGAATCAGTGGCATCCGTGGCATGCGCCATCGCTTTTAGCGTCAGCCCGCAGGGCTGGGCGTCGAACGGGTCAGAGGACCTCAAGCACCCGTCGACTACTACCAGGTGTCCACAAAACCCGTTCGAGCGTCCGACCCGTCCGACGCCCAGCCCTGCGGGCTGACGCTAAGAGGGGCGGGCGTTCCACCGTCTACAATCGACGCTCGACATGCGGCGCGCCACGTTCGCATCGGATCATCCGCCGACTTAATCGGGTTCCTCGCAGCCGCCCCCTTCCATGCGTCACCGCCCGTTCTTCGTCCGGCTGATCGTCGTGTTCGCCGGGCTGGTGGCCGCGATCGTGGCGGTGTGCGGGGGGACGATCTACCTGAGCGGCCAGCGAGCGGTCCGGGCGCAGCAGATCGCGGACCTGGGGCGGCTCGCCCCGCTCGTGCGGCAGTGGCTGGCGGAAGGGCAGGCGGGGCCGGACGGGGTCGACGCCGCGACGCGGGCGAAGATCACCGACGCCGGGCGGCTGCTGGACACCCGCATCTCGGTGATCGCCGGGGACGGGCGGGTCGTCGTCGACACGCTCGTGCCGGCGGCGACGCTGGACAACCACAACGACCGGCCGGAGGTCGTGGCCGCCCGCCGGCGGGAGGTCGGCAGCGGCGTCCGCCCGAGCCTGTCACTGCACGAGGAGGCCGTGTACGTGGCCGAGCTGGTCGACCCGGGCCGACCGGACGGGCTGGTCGTGCGGGTCAGTTACCCGCAGCGGTCGTGGAGCCGGTACGGGGTGCCGGTGTGGCAGGTGCTGGGGGCGGGGGTGGGGGCGGCCGTGCTGGCGGTGGCGGCGCTGTGGCTGGCGTTGCAGCGGTGGTGGGTCGGGCCGACGAACGCGCTGGCGGCGGCGGCGGGGCGGATGGCCGGCGGGGACTGGGCCGCCCGGGCGGACCCCCGCGGGGCCGACGAGCTGCGGGCGTTCTCCGGCCGGCTAAACGAGGTGGCCGCCCACGCCCAGCGGCAGGTGGCCGACCTCCGCCGGCAGCAGGCCGACCTCCAGGCGCTCGTCGACACGCTGCCGGACCCGGTCCTGCGGCTCGACCCGGGCGGGGCGGTCGCGCTCATCAATCGCCCGGCCGCCCGGCTGCTGAACCTGTCCCGCGGCCGGGCCCTCGGGCGGCACGTCGCCAGCGTCGTGAACGACGACGCCGTCCTCCGGCTCGTCGACCAGATCAACGCCGATGACGGCGGCCCCGGCGGTGGCCGACGCGGGGATGAACAGCCCGGCGGCGCGGGGCCGGCCGGGGGCGGTACCGTCACTCGTGAGGTCCGGCTCGCCCGCGACGGGCAGTGGTTGACGTACCAGGCCGTCGCCCAGCGGACGGCCGACGGCGGAGCGTTGCTCGTGCTCCGGGACGTGACGGCGCTGACGGCGGCGGTCCAGATGAAGACGGACTTCGTCGCCAACGCCAGCCACGAGCTGCGGACCCCGATCGCGGCGATCAAGATCGCGTTCGAGACGCTCCGGGACGTGTACGCCGACGGGGCCGAGCGGGCCGACCTCGCCCAGGCCGACAAGTGCGTGCAGATCATCGACGGGCACCTGCGGCGGCTGGAGGACATGCTCCGGGACCTGCTGGACCTGAGCCGGGTCGAAAACCCGCACCTGAAGCCGACGGTCCGCCGGCTACGTACGGCCGACGTGATGGCCGGCGTCCGGTCCAGCCTCGGGCCGCTCGCCCGCCAGAAGCTCGTCGAACTCGTGCTCGACGAGCCGGGGGCCCGCACGTCGGCCGAGGTCACGCCGCACGAGTTCCTGTGCGACGAGCGGCTGCTCGGATTGGTGCTGAAGAATCTGGTCGAGAACAGCGTGAAGTTCACCCCGCCCGGCGGGGCGGTGTCGGTCGAGCTGCGGCTGGCCGAGCCGACTGCCGTCGGCGCGGGACTATGCGGAACGAGCGGCGGGGCGGCGGGGGAGCCGGCCGTGCGGCTGACCGTCCGGGACACCGGGGCGGGAATCCCGCCGGAGCACCTCGACCGGGTGTTCGAGAGGTTCTACCAGGTCGACCCGGCCCGTAGCGGTAGCGCCGGCCGGGGAACCGGGCTCGGGCTCGCGATCGTCAAGCACGCGGTCGCCGCCCTCGGCGGGGCGATCGAGATCGAGTCGACCGTCGGCCAAGGCACGGCCGTCACCTGCACGATCCCGCAGGTCGAGCCGGAGGTGGAGGATGAGGAGAGGGGGTAAGGGGGAGAGTGGGGGAGGGGGCGACAGGAACAAGGCTCGCGGCCATCCGCCATCTACGTATCTTCCGTTGCGCCCCCTTCCCCCTCTCCCGCTCACTTACGCACTCCCTCCGGATCTTCTCCCTGCCCCTTCGCCCCGTACAATCGGCTCAATGAAGCCCCGCACGCTGATCCTCCGCACCGCCGGCACGAACTGCGACAAGGAAACTGCCCACGCGTTCGAGCTGGCCGGCGCGACGACCGAATCCGTCCACATCAACCGGCTGCTGGCCGACCCGGCACTGATCGACCGGTACCAAATCCTGGCCGTCCCCGGCGGGTTCAGCTACGGGGACGACATCGCGGCCGGCAAGATCCTGGCGAACCAGATCCTGCACCACCTACGGGACGCGTTCCGGGCATTCGTCGAGGCCGGCAAGCCAGTGCTTGGCGTGTGCAACGGGTTCCAGGTGCTGGTGAAGACCGACCTGCTGCCGGGCCCGGCGGCCGGGCGGACGGGGCAGACGGCCACGCTCGCCCACAACGACTCAGGGCGGTTCGTCGACCGGTGGGTGCACGTCGCCCCCGTGGCGGCGAGCCGGTGTGTCTGGACCCGAGACCTGCCGCCGGTGCTCGAACTGCCGGTCGCCCACGGGGAGGGCAAGTTCGTGCCGGCCGACGACGCCGTCCGGGCCCAACTCTGGCGGGACGGACGCGTGGCGCTGGCGTACGCCAACTCGGACGGCTCGCCGGCGGCGGGCCGCGACCCGGCCAACCCCAATGGCAGCGCCGAGGATATCGCCGGCGTGTGCGACGAAACCGGGCTCGTGTTCGGGCTCATGCCGCACCCGGAGCGGTACGTCAGCCCGTACCAACACTTTGCCTGGACCCGGCAAAAACCGTTGGCCACCGAGGGCCAAGGACTCAGGGTTTTTCAGAACGCGGTCCGTCACGTCGAGCAGGCCGTCGGCATAGGCGTCTGAAGGCGATTTTAAATACCGTCACGTAAACGTTTGATCTATCGATCGTTAGGCTGGCCTAAACTCAGGCGGCGACGTCCACAAATGCGGGCCCCGAGGTGGCTAAAAGCAGGAAACGGT
>JAQGHJ010000593.1 GCA_028288905.1 Phycisphaerales bacterium
GGCGTTCGCGTACTTCGTCGTCCGGCACGGGGTGATGCAGCTGGTCGTCGAGCGGGCGGCCGTGTACGCGGCGGTCGCCACGGCCGCCCTGTTGTTGCACGAGCTCGCCGTCCGACCCGCCGCGGCCCGGCTGAGCGGCCGGGCCGGCGTGAACCCGGCCGTCGTCGAGGTCCTGGCGCTGCTGGCCCTGGTCTGCGGCTACCCCCCGCTGCGGCAGCGGGTGGCCGAGGCGCTACGCTACCTGATGGGCGAGCGGGTGAAGCCGGTGCGGGACCGGACCCGCCGGCTGGCCGTCCGGATCAGCGAGCGCGCGGCCGACCCGCCGGCCGAGCTGCTCCGGTGGTTCGCGCCGGCCCTGCGCGACGCGCTGGGGGTGCGGTCCGTCCGCGTCTGGCTGTTCGGCCCGGCGGGCGAGGTGGCCGCCGCGGCCGGGGATGCCGACGTCCGGGTGGGCGACGACGACGTGCCGGTGGGCAATGGTATCGGTTCCGGAGGCGGCGGCCTGCCGCGGGCGTTGCCGGCGGCCGACGCCGTGCGGCTGCGGGCGACGCTCGCGGGGCACGGCTTGGCCGCCTGCACCGTCCGGGACGCCCCGGACGCGGCCGTCCGGGCCAACCTGCGGGCGGCCGGGGCCTCCCTCGCGATCGCGTTGCGGCACCGGGACGTCGACGGCGTCCTGCTCGTCGGGCCGCGGCCGGGCAACCGGGACCTGGGGGACGAGGCGGCGAACGCCGCCGTCCTTCTGGCCGAGCAGCTGGCGGTGACCTTGGGCGTTGGCCGCCTCCACGCCGACCGGGTGGCCGCCGAGCGGCGGGCGGCCCAGGCCGAGAAGCTGGCCGTGCTCGGGCTGGTCGCCGGGTCGATCGCGCACGAGGTGAAGAACCCGCTGTCGGCGATCAAGACGATCGCGACGGTCTTGGCCGAGGACCTGGGGCCGGACCACCCGCGGGTCGAGGACGCCCTGCTGATCCGGTCGGAGGCCGAACGGATGGCGGCCGCCACCGCCCGCCTGTTGCGGTTCGCTAGACCGGCCGGTGCGGGCCCGGCCACGGGGCGGCCGGTGTCGGTCGCGAAGGTTTTATCCGGCACCGCCTACGTGATGGGGCACGTCGCCCGCGGTCGGGGCGTCGCGCTCCGGTACGCGGCTGCCCCCGGAGTCGGTGCCGACCGAGATGTCGGCCCCCCCGCGGCGGCAGCGGCCACCGGCCCGGCGTTCCTCGACCCGCTTGAGGTCGTCGCCGACGAGGACGGGCTACGCGAGGTCTTCACGAACCTGGTGGCGAACGCCATTGAAGCCGCCGCGGGCGAGCTCGCACCGGGAGGGTCAGCCGGGCACCGGTCGCCCGTGGTGACGATCACGGCGCGTCGGGCCGGCGACCGCGTCGCGGTCGAGGTGGCCGATGACGGTCCGGGCGTGCCGGAAGCGGTCCGCGACCGGCTGTTCGAGCCGTTCGTCACGGCCCGGGCCAGCGGGACCGGCCTCGGGCTGTATGTGGTCGGGCAGCGGGTCCGGGAGGCCGGCGGGACCGTCCGGTGCGACAGCCCGATCGGCTTCGAGGGCGGGACGCGGTTCGTGGTCGAAATGCCGGCGGCCGGTCCACCGCCCCGCGTCGAAGAACGTATTCCCCGGCCGGCCGGGACGGCGTTGCCGACGGTGCTTCCAGTCTGAAGTTGTACTCGCCCTTCGAACCGACGCCGCCTCTCGTGGGGCAGCCACGACGGGCGATCGGCCGGGGCTCCCCGTCCCCTACCTTCGACCCTCGACCCATCGCATGCCCCTCCGCATCCTCATCGCCGACGACGAGCGGGCCGCCCGGTACGGCATGGCCCGGGCGCTCGCCTCGGCCGGGCACGAGATCGCGGAGGCCGCCGACGGGCCGTCGGCCGCGGCCGCGCTCGCGTCTGGAGCGTACGACCTGGCGTTCCTGGACCTGAACATGCCGGGCCTCGACGGCCGGGACGTGCTCCGGGACCTGTGCCGGCGGACCGGTTCCGACCGGCGGTGCGAGGTCGTCGTCGTCACCGCCGACGACCGGGTGCAAACGGCGGTCGAGTGCGTGCGGCTCGGGGCGGCCGACTACCTGACCAAGCCGTACGAGGTCGAGCAGGTCCGGGCGATCGCCCGGCGGGCGGCCGAGCGGGTGGAGCTGGAGCGGCGGGTGGAGCGGCTGCAGGCCGACCTCGATCAGCGGCGGGCGTTCGGGGCGTTGGTCGGCGTCAGCCGGCCGATGCGGGACCTGTACGCCCAGATCGGGCGGGCGGCGGCGGCCCCGGTCGACGTCCTGATCCGCGGGGAGACGGGGACGGGCAAGGAGCTGATCGCCCGCGAGCTGCACCGGCTGAGCCCGCGGGCGGCCGGCCCGTTCGTGGCGGTGAACACGGCGGCCGTCGCCGAGTCGCTGGCGGAGTCGGAGCTGTTCGGACACGCCAAGGGCGCGTTCACCGGGGCCGCCGCCGACCGCAAGGGGGTGTTCGAGCAGGCGGACGGCGGCACCCTGTTCCTCGACGAGATCGGGGACATGCCCCGCCCGGCCCAGACGAAGATCCTGCGGGCGCTCCAGGAGCGGACGGTGCAGCCGGTCGGGTCGAGCCGGCAGGTGCGGGTGGACGTGCGAGTCGTCACCGCGACCCACCAGGACCTGACCCGCGCGATCGCGGACGGGCATTTCCGGCAGGACCTGTACTACCGGATCAAGGGCGTCGAGCTGACCGTGCCGCCCCTGCGGTCCCGCCGCGAGGACGTCGTCCTGCTCGCCGACTACTTCCTGGACCGCCTCGGCCCCGCCGACGGGGTGCCCCGCCGGCTGGCGGCCGACGCGGTCGACGCCCTCCTGGCCCACGACTGGCCCGGCAACGTTCGGGAGCTGGAGCAGGCCGTAACCGCGGCGGCGGCGATGGCAGCGTCCGCGGTCGTGCGGGCCGCC
>JAQGHJ010000624.1 GCA_028288905.1 Phycisphaerales bacterium
CCCGCCGGCATCCCCACCGACTTCGCCGCCGTCCAGTCCTCCGGCGTCACCGCCGGCCAGCCCGCCCCCCGTGGGCGGCGGCAACACCGGCACGGGCACCAACCCGACCGGCACGCTTGCCGCCAGCGTGGCAGCGACGGTCCCGACCGCGGTCGTCGCCGGCCAGAAGGTGAGGACGGCCGCCGTCGAGGTCAGCGTCACCAACCCGACGGCCGCCAGGATCGTCGGGCCGGTCGGCCTCGCCCTGTTCGCGTCGACGGACGCCGTGCTGGACGCCGCCGACCCGGCCGTGCTGACCGTGACCAAGAAGCTGGCCATCGGCCCCGGGCAGACCACGATCGTGAGCCTGAAGGTGAGGGCGGTCCCGGCCGGGGCGGCGGCCGCCGGAACCTACCGGATCGTCGGCCGGGTGACCGCCCCGGACCAATCGGTGACGGCCGCTGCGGCCCCGACCACGTTCGCCCTCGCCGCCCCGTTCGTCGACCTGGCCGGGGCGCTTACGGCCGCCCCGGCCGGCATCTTGCCGGCCGGCCGCAAGGCGTCGGCCGTCGTCCGGGTCGAGAACCTCGGGAACGTCCGGGCGGCCGGCCCGGTCACCCTGTCGTTCGCCGCGTCGGCCGACCAAGCCGCCTCGTCGGACGACGCGGCGTTGGTCGCCAAGTCGGTTAAGCTGTCGCTAAACCCGGGCAAATCCAGATCGGTCCGCGTCAACTTTGTGCCGCCGGCGAGCCTGCCGGCCGGCACCTACTACCTGACCGTCGCGATCGCCGCGTCGGGCCAGTCCGCCGATCCCGACGCCGCGAACAACCTGCTGGTCAGTGCCGTGCCGTTCACGATCGGGTGACCAAGACTCGGGTGACCAATAGGGGTGCTTCATGTCGCATTCGTCCGCCATTCGACTCGCACCGCGCCCCGGCCCGATTTCCGGTCCGGCACGGCCGGGCCCCGCCCGGGCCGGCCGGCTCGCCCGTGCCGTCGCCGAAGCGTTGGACGCCCGCCGCCTGTTAGCCGCGACGCTGCCGGCCGGCAGCCTCGACCCGACGTTCGGCAGCAACGGGGCGGTCACCGTCGCCTTCCCGCAGGAGACCCGGATCGAGGATCATAGGTTCACGGACGAAGGCGTGGATTTCGCCGGGGTCGATAGCCGGAACGGGATGACCGTCGTCGTCGGCAGCCACCGGACCTACGACTACGCCTTCGACGACGACGCCTACGACGACGCCTACGAGGACTCCGAGTTGGCCGTCGCCCGGCTGACCGCGGCCGGCGCGCTCGACGCGGCCTTCGGGACCGGCGGGGTCGTCTACACGGACGTGATCCGGCAGCCGCGGGACGTGTTCGTCCTGCCGGACAACAAGATCCTCATCCTCGGCAGCACAAACCAGCGGTCGTCCTACTTCGATTATCCGGCCGACACGCTGGTGCGGCTGACGGCGGCCGGGCAGGTCGACCTGACGTTCGGCCAGGGGGACGGGTCCGTGACGCTGCCGATCGAGGGCCGCCGGGTGCGGGCGGGCGCCGATGGGACGATCGTCGTCGGCGGGGGCTTGGGCCAATCCGAGGAGACCAAGGGGTACGAGTTCGCCGCCATCCGGCTGACGGCGGACGGGGAAATCGTTTCGTCCCGCCACTACGAGGGCCCCTTCAACGACAACGGCAACTCGGAACTGGAGGTTGTCCCGGCCGACCTGGCGCTCCAGTCGGACGGCCGGGCCGTACTGGCATCCGACTACGAACCGGACGACGGGGACGGCGGGAGCCGGAGGCTGCAAGAACTGATCCGCGTGCGGCCGGACGGCACGTTCGATCCGGGCTTCGGCACGGCGGGCACGTCCAACCCGGGCGCGCGTAGCGCCGTGGTGGATCTTGTCGGTTCGGACCTCTCCGTCGCTTCGTTGGACGTGGCCGGCAACGGGTCGATCCTCGTCGGGCTCCGAGGCGGGACCGGGGGCGACGGGGCGACACAACTCGTGCGGCTGCGGGCGGACGGGACGACCGACCGGGCATTTGATCCGCTTCCGCAGCCGGCTGACGCCGTCGCGGTCCGGGCCACGTTCGACGGGTCTGGCAAGACGATCCTGTTCGGCCAGATGTTCGGAACCGGCGGGACCAAGTTCGCGGTGACCGCTCGGTACAACGTGGACGGCACGCTCGACCCGACGTTCGGCACCGGCGGCATTGTGTCGGAGCCGGCCGACTTCGACTATGACCTCGACTATCTGAGTGCCGCTTTCGGTGGCGACCTGCAAAACGACGGCAAGTTGATCCTTGCCAAGAAGCATGTATCCGCCCCGGGCCAGCCGATCTACTCGGTCGTGGTCGAGCGGCGGCTGGCGAAGGCGACAGCGGCCCCGACGTCTCCGCCGCCGGTCAGTCCGCCGGTCTCGCCCCCGGTCAGCCCGCCGACGTCGCCGCCCGCCTCGCCGCCGGCGTCGCCCCCGACCCCTCCACCGGTGGTCGGCGGCGGGGGCGGGGGCGACGTCGGCGCGAACCCCGCCGGCACGCTCGGCGCGTCCGTCGTGACGACCGTCCCGGCCGTCGTCGTGGTCGGGCAAAAGACGAACGCCGGCGTGGTCGTCCGGGTCACGAACCCGACGGCGGCCAAGATCGTCGGGCCGGTCCTGATCGACGGCTACCTGTCCACCACCGGCGCGCTGCACGGCGCCGACCCGGCGTTGGTGTCGGCGCGGCGGACGCTCCGGCTGGGCCCCGGCGGGACGAAACTTTTGAAGTTGCGGGTCGCCGCCATTCCGCCGTACGTCGCGGCCGCCGACACCTACCGCGTGGTCGCCAAGGTGACCGCCCCGGACGGGACGGTGACGGTCGCCACGGCCGACTCGACGTTCACGATTCGGGCACCGGTCATCGACTTTGCCGGCACGGTCACCGCGCCGGCCGGGCACCCGCACCGGGGCGGGACGGTCACGGCTGCTTCCGTCCGGGTCACGAACCTCGGGGCCGATCGGGCCGTCGGGGCGATCGGGCTGACGACCTACGTGTCGACCGACCCGGCCTTCCCGGGCGGCGGCGACCCGCTCGTGGCGAAGACCGTCCGCGTGTCGCTGAAGCCAGGCGGAGCGACGACCGTCCGGGTGCAGTTCCGCGTGCCGGCCGGGCTGCCGGACGGGGACTGCTACGTGGCCGTCGTCATCGACTCGACCGACCGGTTCGCCGAGCCGGACGAGGCCAACAATCGGCTGGTGGGGACGACCCCGTTCCGCATCGTCGGCTGAACGGGCCCGCCGTCGCGCGGGTGCCTCGTCGCGTGCCCAGTCGGGTCTGCCGGGCCGGGAGACCCGGCCCGTTCGGGGCCGGCCCGAGTTACCCGTTTTTCCTACGTCGGGATCCGCCGAACGCACGGTTCGGCGAAATACTGCGGACGCGAACTGTTTTCAGGTTCGTCGCCCGAACGGTCGACCTCAGGCCGGCGGGTGCTAGCATTTCGACGGGCCGGACGGGTCGCCGGACGGGACGGGGTGCCGCCGCCGCGCGGGCGGGCCCTCGCGTTGTGTTCCAGCGGGGTATCCAAGGCCGGAAAGAGGAAATCGCATGAGGATGAGGACGTTCCGCACGCCCGTCGCAGTCGCTCCGACCGCCGCCCGGCCTGCCGCACCGAAGCCCGCCGCCGCCCGGCTCGCCCGGGCGGCGGTCGAGGCGCTGGAGGGCCGGCAGTTGTTCGCCGCCGCCGGCGACCTGGACCCCACGTTCGGCACGAACGGGTCGACCACGATCGCGTTCCCGAAGGCGACGCAGGCCGGGAACAGCGACTTCGTCGACAACGGCGTCGAGCTCGCGGCCGTCGACAGCCGGGCCGGGCTCACCGTCGTCGCCGGGTCGCACCGGACCGGCAGCTTCGAGGCCGGACCGAGCTTCGACGCCCGGGAGCTGGCCCTCGCCCGGCTGACGGCGGCCGGGAAGTTGGACAAGTCGTTCGGCACCGGCGGGGTCGTCTACGCCCCGGCGATCGCGTACGCGTCGGACGTGTTCGTCCAGGCGGACGGCAAGGTGCTCGTGGTCGGGCTGGTGAACAACGCCGACGCGGACGAGCCGGCCGTCGTGCTTCGGTTCACCGCGGCCGGGTCGCTCGACCCGGACTTCGGCGGGGGGGACGGGCGGGTCGACCTGACGTTCCACGCCAGCCGGGTGCGGGCGAACGCCGACGGCACGATCGTCGTCGGCGGCAACGTGCTGTCGGGGGACGCGACGCCGACCGACGTGCTGGCGGCCGCCCGGCTGCGGCCGGACGGTTCGCTCGACCCGACGTTCGGGGCGGGCGGGGTCGCCGTCACGGCCCAGGCGGTCGGTACGACCCCGGCGTACCTGGCCGTCCAGTCGGACGGTAAGGTGCTGCTGGCGTCGGACGGCCCCCCCGAGGGGGCGACCGACCCGGCCGCCACCGCCATCGTGCTCGTCCGGCTGTCGGCGGACGGAACGGCCGACCCGACGTTCGGCGGCGGGGACGGGCGGGCGTCGTTCGGCACCGGGCAGGCCACATTCGGCGGGGCGCTGGACGTGGCCCAGGACGGGTCGATCCTCGTAGGGCTGGGCCGGCTCGGGCTCGGGTTCGGGCCCGCCGTCGCCGCCCGCGTGAACGCCGACGGGTCGCTCGCCCGGGTGTACGACGCCCCGCCCCGCGAGGCGACCGCGACCGACGTCCGGGCGGCGTTCGACGGGTCGGGCAAGGCGGTCGTGTTCGGGCTGACCCGCGGGGCGGACGCCGCCGCGGCCGACCAGGACGCCGTGTTCCGCTACAACGCCGACGGCACGCTCGACGCGACGTTCGGCACGGGCGGGTTGGCGGCCGACGCGACCGGCGACCCCTTCGACGGCGGGTACCTCGGCGACCTCCAGAGCGACGGCAAGATCGTCGTCGCCCGGGCGCTGTTGGACGCCCCGGGGCAGCCGATGAACGCGGTGGTCGTGCGGCGGCTGCTGGCGGCCGGGTCGAACGACCCGGTGTCGCCCCCGGTCAGCCCGCCGACGACGTCGCCCCCGGTGTCGCCGCCCGTTTCGCCGCCAGTCAGCCCGCCGGTGTCGCCGCCGACCTCCCCGCCCGTGTCGCCGCCGGTGACCCCGCCCGGAAGCCCGCCGGTCGTCGGCGGTGGGACGGGGACCGACGGCGCGACGAACCCCGTCGGCACGCTCGGGGCGTCGGTCGTGGCGG
>JAQGHJ010000640.1 GCA_028288905.1 Phycisphaerales bacterium
CGACGTCGACGCCGGTGCCGAGCACCGCGATCGTCCGCCCGTTCGGCTGGGCGAGCGCCCCCGCGTGGGCGGCCGTGTCGATGCCCCGGGCACCGCCCGACACGACCGTCACCCCCGCCCCGGCCAGCAGGCTGCCGAATCGCTCGGCCTGCTCCCGGCCGTAGATCGAGCACTTGCGGCTGCCGACGATGCCGACCGCGTGCAGGTCCCGCGGCTCCAGCCCCCCGCGCAGGTACAGCACCAGCGGCGGGTCCGGGATCGTCCGCAGCAACAGCGGGTAGTTGGCGTCGTCCGGGCAGACGGCCGACGCGCCGGCGGCAGCCACCTTCGCCAGTTCGTCGTCCACCGCCCGGCCGGCCTCGCGGAGGCTGGCCGCGATGGCGTCCGCCTTCGCCCGGCCCACGCCCTCCACCTCCCGCAGCAGGGTCGCCCCCGAGTCGCACGCCGTCTCGGCCGACCCGGCCAGGGCGACGAGGCGGTTCGTCAGGATCGGGCCGAGCCCGCGGGTCAGGGACAGTTGCAGCCAGTGGCGGAGCGGCACGCGGCGGAGTCTCCGAGGGAACGCGGGGCGGGAACGGGGGCGGCGGGTCGACGCGATGAAGAGGATCAACGGGCGACGTGAGCCATGTCGCCTCGCAACCGATTCAGGCTGGCAAGTTTTGCTTCAGCACCGCCATCGTCTCCTGTTGCCGCCGGCGGACGATCGCCTGGGCGGACGCCACCTTCGCCTTGGCCGCGGCCGGGTCCTTGGCGATCGCCAGCACCGTCTCGGGGATGCGGGCGACGGCCGCGGCGTCGTCCAAGTCGAACAGCCAGTCGTTCAGCCCGACGTCCCGCCACATGTAGCCCTTGACGGTCTGCTCGTCGAACCGGCAGACGACGGCCGGGACGCCGTTGGCCACGCACATGATCGGGCTGTGCATCTCGTTCCCGAACAGCCCGGCCGATCGGACGTAGGTGCTGACTGCCTCGTCCGTCAGCCAGTACGTGTCCCGCCAGACGACCTTCGCCTTGACGTCGGCCGGCAGCGGGTCGACGAGCACTCCCTTGCCGAGCGCGACCTGGGTCATGTCCTCCGGGCAGACGAGCACCTTCATGCCGGCCTGGCGGACGACGGCCGCGATCGCGTCCCGGAGCGGGGCGTGGTCGTGCTCCTTCATCGCCTGGTTGCGGGCGTGCTTCTTCTCGTCGAACGGCCGGCCCTTCTTGATCGACCAGTACGGCGTCCAGCGGTACCGCGGGATGCAGCACATGAACTTGCCGTCCTCTAGCCCGTGGGCGGCGAGGAATGCGGCGGCGGCCGGGTCGTTGCGCAGGTCGGTGACGCCGAACGCCGAGTCGGGGCCGTACCCCATGACGGGGCAGGTGCAGCCGGCGTCCTGCGCCTTCTTGAGCGATACGGTCTCGCGGAAGAAGGCGAACTTCGCGCCGCTCAGCAGCTCGACGGCCGGCGGCTTGGCGTCGAGGAACGAGATGCCGTAGACGCCGTACGGCTTGCCCCCGGAATCCCGCCGCCACCGGGCCACGTCCGCCACGGCAGCGAACCCGGAACTGGACCCGTGCAGGAAGAGGTCGCACTCCTTGATCGCCGTCGCGATCGCGTCGGGGCCCTTCAGAATGACGAGCTTGGGGAACCGCTTAGCGAGTAGCTCGCCCGCCCCGTTCCCCACCTCGCTCGGCCACAGCCGGACCTCGGCCTCGGGCACGTACCGCTCCAGCAGCGTCAGAACGCCGACCGGGTGGGCGATGTCCCCGATGTTGACGCTCTGCCACGCGTTCCGCAGCAGGATCCGCGGCGGCCGGGCGGCTTGGCCGGCGGCCGGCAGGGCGGCGGCGGCGAGCGCGGCACCGAACGCCGAGCGGAGGAAGGTGCGACGGTCCATTGGCGGCTCCGTTCGGAGGTGTTGGGCGGGCGTGTCGGGCGGAGAGAACGGCCGCGCAAAACCGCGGCACCCGCCCCGTTCCGTCAGAACTTTACTGCGTGAGCCGAGAAAATGGGACCTCGGCCGAGACGGTAGGGCGCGGCCGGCCGGTAGGGATGCGGCCCGGTCGACACCCGTTTCGTTCCCGTCCCACCGCGACTCATCGGGCTGGGCGGCCGCCACGCCTCGCTACGGGCGAACCGCCGCCGGAAGGTCCGCCACCACCAGCGCGTCCTCGAACCGCTCGGCCGACCGGGCGGCCACGCCGCCACCGGCGCGGTACACGGTCGACTCCCCCGACCCGAACCACGGCCCGCCCGGGCCGACGCGACGGTTGGCGAACGCGACGTGGCACCCCAGCACCCGGGCGACGGCGGGGAACCGCCGGTCGAAGTGCGCGGCGGGCGGCTCGACGTCGACCCACGCGGCCGGGAACAGCAGCGTCCACAGCTCGCCGGGCCGGTACAGTCGTTTCACCCGGTGGATGTCGTAACAAATGGCCACCCCGACTCGCCCGAACGGCGTGTCGCACGCGACCGGCGGCAGGTCGCCCGGCGTCGCCCACGCCGGTTCGACCGCCGGCCACGGCCACCGCTTGCGGTGGTGGCCGACGATCTGGCCCGCGGGTGAGAGCAGGACGGCCGCGTTGTGAAATCGCTCGGCCTTGCCCACCTCGCTCGCCTCGTTGCCGCCCACACCGGCCCGCTCGATCAGCCCGACCAGCAGGTACGCGCCGCACTGCTCGGCCAGCCGGCCGAAGCGGTCGGTCGTCGGACCAGGCACCGTCTCCGCCACCGCCCGCACGTCGTGCCCGCGGAACCAGGGATGCAGGCGGCGGCCGGGTGCCCGCCAGACGTCCCGCAAATCGTCGCCGGCGTACCCGGGAATGACACACTCGGGCGCGACGATCACCCGCGCCCCGGCTTCCGCGGCCGCCCGCACGTGGTCGGCGAGCCGGTCCGAGTTCCCCGGGACGTCACCGAACGCGCTACGCATCTGGACCGCCGCGACTCGAACGAGGCTCCGAGACGAACAATGGTGGGGGAGTCGTCGATCACCCATCGATTCGTAGTTTCAGGTGAAGCTCGACGGCAGCCCGTGTCGCGCCCGTTCCCCGACCCTTCACCGGAGGCCCTCCACCGCCGCCCGCACCAGATCGGCCGGAACGTCGTCGCGGACGACGGCCTTGCCGATCCCGTCGAGGAGGACGAACCGCAGCCGCCCGGCCGCCACCTTCTTGTCGAACGCCATCGCGGCCACGACCGCGTCGACGTCGAGCGACAGGCCGCCTGTCGGCAGCCCAGCCGCCGCGATCGCGGCCAACACCCGCCGGCGGCCCGGCTCGTCCAACAGCCCGAGACGGGCGCTCACGCCGACCGCCGCGACCATGCCGAGCGCAACCGACTCGCCGTGGGAGTACCCGTAGTCGCTGACCGTCTCGATCGCGTGCCCGAACGTGTGCCCGAAGTTCAGGTGGGCCCGCTCGCCCCGCTCGAACGGGTCGGCCTCCACCACCCGGGCCTTGATCGCCACATTGTGGGCGACCAGCTCGGCCAAGTAGTCGAGGTCGAGTGCGAGCGCCCGGCCGACGTCCCGCTCGAACCGTTCGAACCCGGCCGCGTCGCGGATCAGGTCGTGTTTCACGCACTCGGCCAGCCCGCCGCGCAACTCGCGGTCCGGCAGCGTACCTAGAACGGCTGGGTCGATCAGGACGGCAACGGGCTGGTGGAACGCCCCGACGAGGTTCTTGCCGGCCGGGTGGTTCACGCCGGTCTTGCCGCCGACGCTGGCGTCTACCATCGCCAGCAGCGACGTCGGCACCTGCACGAACGGCACCCCGCGGAGCAGCGTCGCGGCGACGAATCCGGCCACGTCCCCCGTCACGCCGCCCCCGAGGGCGACGACCGGCGTGCGGCGGTCGACCCGCGCCCGCAGGATCGGGTCCAGCAGCCGGCCGGCCCAGTCCCAGGACTTGTTGGCTTCCGACGCCGGGTAGGGGACGGCCAGCGGCTCCAAGCCGGACGAGCGGAGCGAACCGACGAGCCCCTCGACGGCCGCGGCCGGGACGTTTAGGTCGTGGATCACGACCGCCTTAACCGCCCCCGGCACGGCCGCCCGGACGGCGGCCCCCGCGGCGGCGAGCAGACCGTGGCGGACGGTCACGTCGTACGCGTGGCCGGGGAGGGCGACGCGGACGACTCGTTCGGCGGGTAAGGATTCAGCGGGCGGTGAAGCAGGGGCGGCGGTCACGCGGCGGATTGTATCGGCGGCGGCGGGGTGGTCGAGGCGGTCTGTCGCGGCAAGCGGCATATCATTCAGGGTGATCCACCGCTTGCTCTGCTGCTCCGACACCCATGGCGAGGTGCCCCCAGTTCTTGACGACGCCAACGCGACCGCTTGGCTGCACGCCGGCGACGTGGCGGACGGGCCGTCCGCGGTTGAAGATGAATCCGACCCGTTGGACGACCCGCTCCGCGCGGCGGCCGCTCGTTGGTATACAACCCGGCCGGTGCCGGTCTTCGTCGTCCGGGGCAACCACGACGTGACGGACGACCTCGGTGCGTTCGCCGCCGCGACTGACGTCACCGGGAGGGTGTCGCGGCTGGCAGACGGCCTCTGGGTCGCAGGTGTGGGGTGGGGCGGCGAACGGTATTTCGAACTTCCGTTAGAGTCCGACCTACGGGCCGCTTGCGACGACGTCGAGCGGATGGCCCGGCGTCTTGTCATGCCCCGCGATCGAGTCGTGCTCCTGACCCATTACCCGCCGCGGCTGCCCGGCATGCGGTCGGTGGACCGCGACCCGCCGAACGGCGGGCTGTGGTACGACTGCGTGCGGGAACTGGCCGAGTCGCTTCGGCCGGCGGCGGTCGTGCAGGGGCACGTTCACAAATGGGCGGGGACGTCGCAGACGGTGACACTCGGCGGGGCGAACGTTCTTGTCTTCCATCCCGAATCGACGGGCGGAATTTTGCTCGTCAATGCGTCGGACGGTATCGCAGGCATGGAGTGGCCGGCGTAGGGCCGGTTGTTCTGGCCGGGCGGTATAGGTCGCGGAAGCGCGACGGCGTTAACCGCCATCCCGTCGGCCGGCACAGCCGGCCCTACGCAGCGGCGGCCATGTGTCATCGTCTAACGGCCGCTCGGCCGCACGACACCGTGTCGGCGCGACCGGCTTTCACGCCGTCATCCCCGCCTCGGCGTCCGCCGCCCGGGCCGCGCACATCGCGTCCCACTCCTCGACCGTGATCTGGGCTTCCCGCGCCTGCGACCCCTTGTAGTCGCCGACGATGCCGGAGGCGGCCATCGCCTCGATCAGCCGGCTGGCCCGGGCGTACCCGATCGTCAGCCGCCGCTGCAGCAGGCTGACGCTGCCGCGCTTCGTCTCCAGCACGACCCGGACGGCCGCGTCGAACATCTCGTCCTTCGCCGCCTCGGAATCGACCCCGCCGGCCGCCTTGATCTGCACCAGCTCCGGCTCGTACTGGGCCTCGGCCATCTCCTTCACCAGCCGCACGCTGTTCCGCACCTCGTGGTCGTCGATGAACGTGCCCTGCGCCCGGCTCGGCTTACTGGCCCCCGGCGGCAGGAACATCATGTCCCCGTGCCCGAGCAGCAGGTCGGCACCGTTCTGGTCGAGCACGATCCGGCTGTCCATCTTGCTCTGCACCCGGAACGCGATCCGGGTCGGCATGTTGCTCTTGATCAGGCCCGTGACGACGTTCGCGCTCGGCCGCTGGGTCGCCAGGATCAGGTGGATCCCAACCGCCCGCGCCTTCTGCGCGATCCGGACGATGTGGCTCTCGACCTCCTTGCCGCTCGTCATCATCAGGTCGGCCAGCTCGTCGATGATGATGACGATGTACGGCATCCGCTTCGGGATCTTTGCCTCCTCCTCCGGCGTGCTCGGCTGGAACCGCTCGATCAGTTCCTCCTGCGTCAGCGTGTTGTAGCCCTTGATGTTCCGGACGCCGGCTTCGGCTAAAAACTCGTACCGCTCGTCCATCTTCGTGCACGCCCACTCGAGCACGCTCGTCGCCTTGCTGGCGTCGTTGATGACGGGGCACATCAGGTGCGGGA
>JAQGHJ010000771.1 GCA_028288905.1 Phycisphaerales bacterium
GGGCATTTACCTTGCTGAACTGTGGCACCAAGTGCGGCAGCGGCAATTCAAGTTCCTGCTCGGCTACCCCGGGCTCGCCGCCGCGCCGTTGAGGATCGCCCGCCGCCGCCTCGGTGGTGCCTGAGCAACCGCACCTCCCACCTGCTGGCGTTTCCGGCGCCACCCCTATGACCGACCCCACACGCCCGCCCCCGTCGACCGGACGAACGTACCTGACCGTAGTCGGTGATCCGAACGACCCGGCCGTCTGGAGCTCGACCCCGTACCACGTGCTGGCCGAGGGCCGCTGGCAGGGCGTGTTCGAGGCCGGGCTACCGCTTCAGCCGGCCTCCCGGGCGTTCGCCGCCCGACGAGTGGCGTGGAACCTCGTCCGGGTGGCCCGAGGGCGTCGCCCGGGCGGGTTCCAGTTCTCGCCGTGGTTCCTCGAACGGCTGTGGTCCGCCGAGCGGGATCGGGTCCGCGGTGGGCGCGTCGTCAACCACTTTCAGCTCTACCCCCCGTCCGTGGTCGCCGACCGATCGGTCGAGCGGTGGTACTACCTCGACGCGACCGTGAGGCTCCTTATGGACCACTACGGCGACGACTTGGAGCCCCGCTGGGCGGCCGACGTGTTGCGGCGGGAGCGGGACGGATACCAGTCCGCCGCGGGCGTGATGACGATGAGTCGGTTCGCCGCCGACAGCGTCGTCCGGGACTACGGGGTCGACCCGGCCCGGGTACACGTCGTGGTCCCCGGGGCGAACCTGACGGCCGAGGTCGTCGACGCGTTCGACCGGGAGGCCGTCGGGTGGCGTGACCCGGCGACCGGCCGACCCGCGGACCGGTCGCCGGGCGACCCGCCGCGGCTCGTGTTCGTCGGGCGGGCCGTCGTCCGCAAGGGGCTAGACCGGCTGCTGCGGGCGCTTCGTATCGCCCGGGGTCGCGGCGGGCGGGCGACGCTGCGCGTGATCGGGTTGTCCGCGGCGGACGTCACCGCGGACCTGCGGGACGTGCCGGGCGTCGAGTGGGTGGGGCTCGTGTCCCGGCGGACGGACACGATGCGGTTCTGCCGGCTCGTGGCCGAGTGCGACGTCGGGTGCCTGCTCAGCAGGCAAGAGATGGCCGGCATCTCCCTGCTGGAGTTCATCGCGTTCGGGCTGGCGGTGATCGGGCCGCGGACGGGCGGGTCGCCGGACCTGATGTCGCCCGCGTCGTCCGTCATGGTCGCGCCGGAGGCGACGGACGAGGAACTGGCGGCCGTCCTGCAGACGCTGGATTCCGATCGGCCGGCGTGGGCCGCCCGGCGGGCGGCCGCTTGGGCCGCCCGCCGGGACGTGCTGTGGGGACCAGCCGTTCGCAGAATGGGCGAGCTGTTCGCGGCCGCGGCCGGTTAGCGTCGGCCGGCCGAACATCCCCTAGTCGCCGAAACGTGCCTCCACATCAAGCTCGTGGATCGCCGCAGTGGACGACGGGCACCCGGTCCGTATCGCACCACTTGCAGTCGCACGCGCCGCCCACGACCCGCCGCGGCGACCCGTCCGCGGACAGCGGGCAGTGCTCGCCCGGCCGGCGGGCCTTGTCGGCCACCGGGCAGCCGCAGCCGTGGGACGGGAGGCGGGACAATTGGCGCAACAGCGGGCGGCCGCAGTGGGGGACTCCGTCCACTACCGTCCGGAGCGGACAGCCGTCGCAGGCGGCCAGGCGGGTCCGCCACGCTCCGTCAACCTTGAGGGCGCCTAGGTGGCGGAGCCGGGCCCCCGCGCTCTTGGCGGCGGCCCGGGACAGGACGGCGAACGTCCGGCTGCCGAATTCCGTCCTGCAGCCGAAGCAGCGTCGCATGCCACCGGTATCGGACCGGCGGGGTCCGACGCTGCAGGTGGCCGGGCCGGCAAACGAAACGACACCGGGACGGGCCCGTTTGGGGCTTGTCCCGGCGTCGTTTCGTTTGCCGCGTGGAGTCGACAGGTGCGTCGTTCGATCAAGCCGCTTGGGTGGCGGGCTCGGGGGTCACCGTCTTAAGGTGCGGGCGGACGGCTTCGACGATCTTGTCGAACGCGGCCGGGTCGGCGATCGCCAGCTCGCTAAGCATCTTGCGGTTCAGCTCGATGCCGGCGGCCACGAGGGCCGGGATGAACCGGTTGTACGCGACGCCCCGCTCGCGGAGGGCGGCGTTCAGCCGGGTGACCCACAGGGTGCGGAAGTGCCGCTTCTTCTGCTGCCGGTCACGGGTGGCGTACTTCTTCGCCCGCATCGTGAACTCGATGGCGGAGCGGTAGATCGTCCCGAAGCCGCCGCGAAACCCCTTCGCGGCCTTCATTACCTTCTTGCGCTTCTTGGCGTGCTTGACGCCACCCTTCGTGCGGGGCATTGCAGTTCCTCAGCAGGAGAAATTGCAGATTTCAGATTGCGAATTTCAGATTGAGAAACACGGCGAAATTTGGCCGTGTCTACTCAATCTGCAATTGGAAATCTGCCATCTGCAATAGATCGTGACCTTCAGGGAGCCAGGGGCACGCCCGAGGGCGGCATAGCTGCGGCGGGACCTTCCCGCCGCTTGGTCACTTGTTTTGTTTCGAAACTCAGGCCGGCCGACTTCACGCCGACGCGACGGTCGTGTCGGCGGCAGCGGCGGCCTCGGCGAGGGCGGCCTGCTTGGCGGCGAGCTTCCGGGCCGACGCGAGCTTGCCGGGGCTCTTGAAGATGCCCATCAGGGCGCGGAGCCGGCGGGCGTGGCTCTCGGGCAGGATCGCGGCCATCCGGAGCTTCCGCCGGCGGTGGGCCGGGCGGCTGCTCATCAGGTGCGAGGTGAACCCGTGGTGCCGCTTGAGCTTGCCGGTCTTCGTGACCTTGAACCGCTTGGCGATCGCCTTGTTCGGCTTCATTGCGCGTCGGGCCATGGCTTCGTCGTCCTTGTCCTCGTGCCGGCGCGTCGATGTCCGCCGAGCCGCTGGGAATCCTGGGTGTTGCGAACCGTTGGGACGCGGCCCGCCAACACGCGGGCCGCGTAAACGAACGCCCCTCCCGCGCTCGGCGCGGGAGGGGCGGAGACTGTATCGGGTCCGGGGCGGCGTGTAAAGCGCCCCGATCTTGTCCGTCTCGCCTCGGTCAGGCCTTGTCCGCCGTGGCCGGGGCGGCTGTGGCCGGGGC
>JAQGHJ010000775.1 GCA_028288905.1 Phycisphaerales bacterium
CACGCCGAGGCCCTGGCCGCCGCCGACCAAGCCGACGCAACCAAGCCCGGCACCGCCACCGTCGACCTGATCCGGGCCGCGTCGCTGAACGCGACCGACCGGCCGGCCGACGCCCTCGCCGCCGTCGACCGGTACGAGCGGGAGGTGGGGCCCGAGGGTCCCTCGTGCCTCCAGCGGGGCGAGGCCCTGTTGGCCCTGGCCCGCCCGGCCGACGCCGCCGCCGCGTTCCGGGCCGGGCTCGACGACAGCCCCCAGTCGGCCGACAACCTGTGGGGCCTGTTCCGGGCGGCCGGGCCGGCGTCGGCCCCGGAGGTCCGCGACCGGCTCGCCGCCATGCGGGACCCGGCCACCGCCCTGCGGGCCATCGGGAACTTGTCGCTGAAACGCCGCCGGACCGACCTGCTAGCGGCGGCCGTCGACTTGGCGGACGGGCTGGACCCCGGGCCCGCCGCCGCCATGGGCGTCGCGACCGAGTACTTCCGGGCCGAGCTGCACATCGTCCGGCACGAGTGGCCGCAGGCGGTGGCGGTGTTCGAGCGGCACGCCGATCGGTTGGCCACTGACCCGTTCAGCCGGGCGTCGTTCCCGACCGAATACGGGGTGTCACTGATGATGGCCGGGCGGGTGCTCGACGGATACCGCCACCAGCCGGACAAGGCCGCCGCGTTCGCCCAGGGGGCCGACCGGCTGGCGGCGGCCGGCGACGCAGCCACGCTCGACGCCCTGATCGCGCTGCACGCCGCCGACGACGGCGCGGGGCAGGATGCGGCCCGGGCCAAGTACCGTGCCGTGGCTGCCGACCTCCGCCGCCGCGCCGCCCAGGCGGGGCCGGCGACGACCCCGGCCGCAAAACAGGCCGCCGTCCCAGCCGCCAAGCCCGCCGCCAATAGGTTGACGGCACCCGGCACCGGCGGGCAAGTGAGGCGCGGCGTGCCCCCTCCCCCACTTCTCCCCCCTGGGACAGGTCGTCGGGGCGAAGCCCCCGAGGGTGAGGGTGAGCGACTGAGGGTAAACGTCGGGCCGGTGTGCCGGGTGCCCCAACTCGGGGTGATTCGCTCTCGCAGTATCGCTCCCGCCACGCCGGGGCACCGCCTCGGATCCTCCCCGAACACAGTGGAACCCGGGGTGGTGCCCCGGCAAGGGAGCGACGTCGTCGCTTGAACGGATCAACCTGAAATCGGCCTGCCGCGCCCCGCTCGCCGATCCGTTCGAGGTTCACCCTCACCCCCGTCCTGAGAGGCGGCAGCGGTACCAAGCGTTGGCGGCGACGACGGCGGCGCGGCCCGCGCCGATTTCAAACTTTCGTAGCCGCCGCCGCTCGCTCCAACCGATCGCCGCCCCGACGGTAGTATCGTTGCCCGACGTCGACCCGGAGCCGTTCCCGTCGGAGCCGTTCCCGCCCGTCCCCAACCACCGACCGCCATGCACCGACCGACCCTCGCCGCACTCGTCGCCCTGCTGCTGGCCGTCCTGCCGCCGTCCCGGCTGGGAGCTGCCGAACCGTCCGCGTCGCCGGCTGCCGCCAGCGCCGCCGCGGCCGCCGCCCCGTTCGAACTGAAGGACGGCGACCGCGTGCTGTTCGTCGGCGGAACGTTCGTCGAGCGGGAGGGGCACCTCGGGTACATCGAGGCCGCCCTTACCGCCCGGTTCCCCGGCCGGAAGGTCACGTTCCGCAACCTCGGCCAGAGCGGGGACACGGTCAAAGCCGACGCCCGCAACCTCAACGCCGGGTGGGTGACGTTCGGCCCGCCGGACCAGGGGTTCGAGCGGCTCAAAAAGCTGGTCGGGGAGATCAAGCCGACCGTCGTGATCGCCAACTACGGCATGACCGAATCGTTTGCCGGCCCGGCCGGCGCGGGCGAGTTCGCCAAGGGGTACGACCGGCTGCTGGACATGGTCGTGGCCGCCGCCGGGTCGGGCCCGGACGGCGGGAAGCCCCGGGTCGTGCTGCTGAGCCCGAACTACCACGAGGACCTCGGCAAGCCGCTGCCGGAGACGACCGCCCACAACACCAGCCTGCGGGCGTACCGCGACGCCGTGAAGGACGTGGCCGGGCGGCGGGGGGCGCGGTTCGTCGACCTGTTCGCCGTCACCGAGCAACTGGCCAAGCGGGACGCGTCCCCCAAACCCCTGACGGACGCCGGCCTGCACCCGACCCCGGAGGGGTACAAGGCGCTGGTCGACCCGCTGCTGGCGGCGATGAACGTCCCGCCGCCGCCGGCCCCGGTGCCGCCGGAAAAGCTGGAGGCGTTGCGGGGGCTCGTGGTGGCGAAGAACGCCGAGTACTTCAACTACTGGCGGCCGCAGAACGACACGTACATCCTCGGGTACCGCAAGAAGGAACAGGGCCGGAACGCGGTCGAGATCCCGCAGTTCCTGCCGCTGGTCGAGGCGAAGGAGCAGGAAATCGCCGCGGCGACCGGGAAGTGAACGCCCGGCACCTCCCTCCGGTCCCCTCTCCCTCCGGGAGAGGGTTAGGGTGAGGGTGAATGTCGGGCAGATCGGTGCTCGCAGCTTCACGTATTGAGATCAAGAGGGTGAGCCCGTGCCGGTCCGCCTCCTCCCACGCCGGGGCAACGCCCCGGATTCTGCGAACGTTGGAAGGAATCCGGGGCGTTGCCCCGGCGGGGGAGTAGGTGGTCCGGCGCG
>JAQGHJ010000812.1 GCA_028288905.1 Phycisphaerales bacterium
ACGGCCGACCCGACGGCCGCCGCCCACGTCGTCGCCCGCGGCATCCGTCACCTCCCTTGGTAGTAGTGGTTGATGTCGACTCGGGGCCCGGCCGAGTTGCCGGGCGGCCCGCTCCCGGTCCAGGCACCCGGCGACCGCCAGGATCAGGTACACGACGACCAGCACGGCGATCAGGCGCACGGCACCTCCGGTTTGAGAAGGAAAGAGGGCGGCCCGGGGGCGTGAGCCCCGGCCGCCCGTTCGGCCAGCGTCGGTTCGGCCCGGCCGTCAGTTCAGCCCGGCCAGCTCCAGGGCCGACCGCCACGCCGCCTGCTTCACGGCGTTCGCCGGCCCGAACCACACGCTCTCCAGCCGCCGCTCCCGCCGGGCCAGGTCGCTCGGCCCCCGGACCGGCCGGTCGTGGTCCGCCCACTCGCTGACCGCGTTGAACGCCGCCCACAGCGTCCCCCGCACGCCCGGCAGCCCGTTCAGGTCGTTCCCGAAGTTCGCGTGCAGCCGGTCCAGCGTCCGCAACCGGTTGTTCCGCTCCTTGTCCCCGGCGTCCGGGGCCACCTCAGGCAGCAGCCCGTCGAAGTACCGGTCCAGCCGCCCGTTGACCATCGGGACGCCCCGCAGGACCTCGACCTCCCGGCCGAACGCGGCCAGCCGCCGGTCGGCCAAGCCCAGGGTGCGGCGGGCGTCCTCGACCCGCCCGGCCAGGTCCCCGCGGTGGCGGATCGTGACGCCCTCGCCCCGGGCGTTCCCCAGGGCGAGCGTCAGGGTGTTCTGGCACACGACCCGGACCCCGGTCAGCACCGCCCGCAAACACCCGCTGCCGTCGAACGTGTTATGGACAAGGAGGTACGGGCGGACCACGTCGTCCGGCCCGGCCCGGACCTCGCCCGGCAGCCGGAGCAGCAGCCACACCCGGCGGCCGCCGCGGAGGCTGCCGGCCGACTCGTACCGGGCCTTGCCTTCCCCGACGACGGCGTCGGCGAACGCGAACGCGTCGGCGTTCTGGAACGGCTTGTACGTTTTGCCGACGACGCCGAGGACGGCCTTGGTGTCCGCCCGGACGTTGGCGACGACGGAGCGGGCGGCGACCGTGCCCCAGCCGTCGGGGGCCACGGCGGACACCGGCCACTGCTCGACGTGCCAGCCGAGGCCGGCGAGCGCGATCGCGTGGTCGGACGAGACGGCGTCGGCGACGACGCGGCCGAGCCCGTGCCACGGGGCGGCGCCGGCGGTGAAGACGGCCGGCGTGCCGGTCGTGGTGTCGATCTCGTGAGCCATGGGAAACCTCCTCGAAGGGGTGTGGGTGGAAAGAAGGATGAGACGGAACGAAAGCAGGGCGAACCGCCGGCCCGCCCCTTGAAAGGGGGCAAGCGCGGCGGCCCGGGGCCTGCGTCATGAGTTGGGGAGAACGGGAACGGCCGGTTCAGCGGCTTGCGGCGGGGTCGTCGTCGCTGTCGCCGCCGGCCGGCCGGAGCTTGAGCTGGGCGGTCGTGCAAGCGTCCGGGCCGACGTCGTCCCGGGCGCCGAGGTAGACCGGCTGGTACAGGCTGCCGCCGGGGAACGCGTACAGGTACCGCACCTCGACGACCGCCCCGGCCGGCGGCACCGGCTGACCGGCCGGGACCGTCACCCGGCCGATCGGGACCGCCCGGCCGGCGTGAGACAGCTCCAGTTCGACGCTGCGGCGGCCACGGCTCGGGCGGGCGACGACGCAGGACGCGGACGCCCAGAACTTCAGCTTCCGCTGCGGCCCGCCGGTCGCCGGCCGGCCCGGGGTGTACGCGGCCAGCCGGTGCTTGAACACGACGCCCTCGGCGTTCTGGGCCCGCAGCCGGTCGACCAGCTCCCGCTTCCGGGCCGGGGTGGTCGCCGTGTCGACGTACCGGAGGGCGTCGGCCGGGACCGCGTCGACCAGGTCGAGCAGCCCGTCGTACCGCCGGGCGTACGGGGCGGGCCGCACGTCGTCGCCGTCGGCGTCGATCAGGTCGAACGCGTGGTAGACGCCGCCGACCAGCTCGCCGTCGAGCAGGCAGCGGTCGGCCCAGAGCTGGCCGACCGCCGCCGCCACCGGGGCCGGCAGCGGGACAGTCAGCCCGGACCGGTTGATCCCGACCACCTCGTCCGCGTCCTTGCGGATCAAGGTGCGGCGGCCGTCGAGCTTCGGCTGGACCCACCAGTCGGGGTCGGCGACGAGGCCGTCGACGTCGGACTCGTCGATCGGGGTGAGCAGCTGGGGCAGCACGCCGGTCGCCCGGCCGGCGTGCCCCGTGCCGGCGAACGAAGAGGCGGCCGGGCCGGCCGGGGTGTACCCCTTGGCGGTCTTCTCCGACACGAGCCGGTCGAACACGCGGTTCGCCTCGGCCAAGGGGACCGGGATCGGGGTCTTCGTGCCGGGCTGCAGCGCGGAGCCGCGGCGGCCGAAGGCAAACGTGACGGCGTACCGGCCGCTGCCGCCGCGGGGCTCGACCGCGGCGGCGTACACCTTGTCGCTGCCGTCGGCGCGGTAGTAGAGCGTGACGGCGGGCCGCGGCCGGGCAGCCGGGGCATCCAGTCGATCGAGGGTCGCGGGCATCGGGTGCCTCCTGTAGTTGGGGGTGGACGGGACGAAGGAACGCAGCCGTGCCGGACGGCGGCGTCAGGCGGCCGGCTTCGGGCCGGTCGGGCCGTCCGGACGGACGACCGGCCGCCGGAGGGGCGAGCGAACGGCCCGCCGGACCGTGCGGCGGTCAGCGCTCGCTGCACGGCGTCGCTCGCCGCGTTCGGCCTTCGAATCGGGGTCGGCGAGCCGCGGGTACGTGGGGCGCTTCACGGAACCTCCGGGGGTTGAGGGGTCGGGGGATCGGACTCGTCACCGTCGCCGGCCACCCCGGGCCGCAGGCAGAGCCAGGCGACGAGGACGACGGACTGGACCCGGCGCTGGAGCCGGCGGGCGACCTTCGGGCTCGCCCCGGCCGCCAGCAGGTCGCGGTGGACGAGGGACAGCGACTCCAGGACGTGCTCGGCCAGGTCGGGCTCGGCCCGCTCCAGCCGCTGGAACAGCGGCCAGTGCCCGCGGCGCTTGACCTCGGCCAGGGCGGCCAGCACCGCCCGGACCGACACGGCGGGCGGCGGCCCGTCGGGCGGTTCGGCGGGCATAAAGCCTCCAGGTCGGGGGTTAGCGGGCGAGGACGGCGGCGGGGGCCGCGGCGACGGCGACGGGGGCCTCACGTCGAACCGTCATGACGTCGGGCCGGCGGCAGGGGCGGCGGGGGGCGAACGAACGCCGGCGGCGGACCGGCCCGAAGTTGTTCCCGAGTCGGCTCAGCTCGGACGCGGACAGGACGGCGGCGGGGACGATGGACATGGGGTCTCCTTGCCCGGGCGGCTTGTCGGCCGTCGGGCGGTGAAAGGTCGTGGCGAAAAGGACTGGGGACGCGGGGTGGCCGGCCGCGAGGCAGGCGGGTCGATCCCCGGGCGGGCCGCCGGCCGGCCCCGGGTCTTGGTGAGGGATGGATCGGACCGGCGGGGGCCCCGCTGAGGACAGTTGGCCGACGGTCGTGCGATAGGGCGGAGCGGCGGCCGCCGAGCGAGCCCGGGGCTAACCGGGGGGCGTCATCTATTGGACTAAACCGCTACGCGGTGGGGGAGTATGACGCCTGCGGGGACCGCGGTGCTCGCCGTACGGCGCGGTCGAGAGGCGTCACATCCGGGGCGACTGCTAAGTCTCCCCGTCCATCTATTAT
>JAQGHJ010000819.1 GCA_028288905.1 Phycisphaerales bacterium
GGCACGAGTGATGGGAGTTGTGGAGTGCGATTCCGCTCTTCCCTCGATGTGGTGTGGTGACGAGACAAGCGGCATGGTCGCTTTAGCGACCATGTGTTCCCGCCATTTGAGCAGACGAAGGACCGACCCCGAGGCATCGACCCATGACTGAATTCGCCGCGGGTCCTTCGGATAGCGTGCCGCAAACATCGTCCGTGAACCCCCGGCGAGGACGTTTGCCTCGCGTCCGCGCCGTGCGTTTGGCATGCGCCGCGCTGCTCACCGCCACGGGAACCGGCTGCGCGAACTTCGGCACGGGCGGGACGGGCGAACTCGTCGTCCCGCGGCGCACGCTGCGGGAGGTCGCGCCGCTCGACCTCGACGCCGCCCAGGTCCGCCGCCCGCAGACCGAGCCGGCGACCCGGCGGAACGTCACCGACGAGGTGCCGACCGCGACTGCTCCCGCCGCTGTCACGCCGCCCGGCCCGGGGACGGGCCCGGCACGTCCGCCGGGTGTGCCGCCGCGAACCGACGTGCCCGCCCCGGCGACCGGGCAAGGTGCCGCCAACCCCAACGGGCCGACCGACGCCCGGGCGGCCGCCCCGCCCCTCGCCACCCAACCCGCGCGGGCGACGACGCCGGATTCCGTCGTCGGCCCCGGCCCGACCAGCGCCCCGATCGCCCCGCTCGGCAACGCCAGCACGGCCCCCACGAGCCAGTCCCTCACCCGCCCGGCGGGCGCGCCGGCCGAGGTGTACCTGTCGCTCCCGGAGGTCCGCCGACTCGCGCTGGCGAACAACCTCGACCTGCGGGTCGAGCTGCTGAACCCGACGATCGCGCGGCAGTCGGTAACCGAGGAGGAGGCTCGGTACGAGGCGTCGTTCACCGCCAACCTGGACTACGCCAAGACGGACGCGGCCGTCGCCAGCCAGCTGCAAGGCTCGCAGGCTGAGATCTGGCAGGCAGGGGCCGGCTTAGCCATACCGCTGCGGACGGGTGGGACGATCGCGTTCAACGCGCCGTTTAGTCGGGGCGAGACGGACAACGCTTTCACGTTTCTGAACCCGGCGTACACGGCCGGGCCGGCGGCCAGCCTGAGCGTCCCGCTGCTCCGCGGGTTCGGGCTGGACTACAACGCCCAGCGGATACGGGTCGCGTTCTACCAGTACCAGTCGGCCCAGGCGCAGACGAAGCTACAAGTCATCCGGGTGCTGACGGACGCCGAGCGGGTGTACTGGCGGCTGTACGCCGCCCGCGAGGCCCTCAAGCTCCGACGCCGGCAGCACGAGCTGGCGCTGGCCCAGCGGGACCGGGCCCGCCGGCAGTTCGCCAACAACACCGTGCCGGAGGTGGACGTGCTGCGGGCCGAGTCCGGCGCGGCCGACCAATTCGAGCAGATCATCCTGGCCGAGCGAGATTTGCGGGACCGTCAGCGGGAGCTCAAGCGGGTGCTGAACGCCCCGGGCCTAGACCTAGGTGGCGAGGCGGAGGTCATCCCCGCCACCCGCCCGACGGCCGTCGCGTTCGCCCTCAGCGGCGATCGGCTGGCGGAGGCGGCGCTGGCGCAGCGGATGGAACTCGTCGACGCCGAGCTGCAAATCGCCCAGGAGGCGGCCAACGTCCGGGCCGCCCGGAACGAACTGCTGCCGCTCGTGACTCTGGAGTACACGTACGGCATCAACGGGCTCGGCCCGGCGTTCGACGACGCGCTGACCCAGGTCCGGTCGGCCGACTTCCAGGACCACCGGGCCGGGCTCCGGCTGGAGGTGCCGATCGGCAACGAGGCCGCCCGTAGTCGGCTCCGCCGCAGCCTGTACGCCCGCGTCCAGCGGCTGGCGACGAAGGAGCAGCGGCAGCTCCAGGTCCGTCAAGAGGTGTACGGGGCGGTCGACGCCTTGGAGGCGAACTGGCAGCGGATCCTGAGCGCCCGCAAGCGGGTGCTGCTGGCCGCCCGGGTCGTCGAGGGCGAGCAGCGGCAGTACGACCTCGGCCGCCGCACCAGCACCGAGGTGCTCGACGCCCAGACCCGCCTGGCCGACGCCCGCCAGTCGGAGATCGCGGCCGTCGCCGAGTACCAGATCGCCCAGGTCGACATCGCCCAGGCGACCGGCACGGTCCTCGGCCAGTCCGGCGTGGCGTGGGAGCCGACCGTCGCGCCGGACGTCGAGCGGCGGCGGTGACGCGACCGAATAAAACGCCGGGCTTGCGGGGCGGTAGTGGTGTTGGGAAGCGCGTGCCCGCGCGGCCCACGAACCAACCGGAGCCCGCCGCATGCCCCTCGGACGCCGCCTCACGCCACGCCTCACCCTGCTCCTGTGCGCCGCCCTGGCCGGATCGACCCGCGCCGCCGACGCGGGCGGCGGCGGCGGCGCGGCCCAGGAGGCCGTGAAGCTCACGCAGCAGGACGGCAAGGTCCTCGTCGAGGTTGGCGGCAAGCCGTTCACCGAGTACCGGTTCGACAAGTCGTCCGAGGAGAAGGGGCTGCCCTGGGCCCGCCCGTACTTCTATCCCGTGCGGGCGGCGGACGGGACCGAGGTGACGAGCGACCAGGCCCGGTCCAACCCGAAGGAGCACCCGCACCACCGGTCGCTGTGGGTCGCTCAGGGGCTGGTGAACGGCCTCGATCATTGGATCCACGCCAAGCCCGGCGCGACGCAGCCCGAGCAGCGGCACGTGAAGTTCGACAAGGTCGAGGGCGACACGATCGTCGAGGAACTGACGTGGGACGGGCCGGACGGCAAGCCGATGCTGGCCGAGAGGCGGACGTGGCGGTTCATGGCCCTGCCGGACGGCGGCCGCGGAATCGACCTCACCAGCGTCTACACGGCGGTCGCCGGCCCGGTGACGTTCGGCGACACGAAAGAGGCCGGGCTCTGCGCCGTCCGGCTCGTCAAGGCGATCAGCGACACGAGCACGATCACGCTCGCGAACGGCGCGACGTCCGTGAAGGAAGCCGACAAGGCTAAGAAGGACCCCGGCGACGAGAAGAACGTCTGGGGCAAGTCGGCCGACTGGTGCGACCTGTCCGGGAAGATCGACGGGAAGGGGTACGGCGTGGCCGTGCTCGACCACCCGTCGAACCCGCGGCACCCGTCCGCGTGGCACGTCCGCCGCTACGGGCTGCTGGCGGCGAACATCTTCGGCCTGCACGACTACGACCCGAAAGCGAACCCGTCGAAGACGGCCGGCGACCTGAAGATTGAGCCGGCCGCCCCGGTGACGTTCCGATACCGCGTCGTCGTCCACGCCGGCGACGCCGCCGCGGCCAAGCTCGACCAGAAGTACGCCGACTACGTCGGGAGCAAGACGAACTAACCCACAAACCGCAGGACGTGCCGAGCGGCCGGCGTTCGCCAGCCGCCCCGCCCGCAGTGCCCGCCGTGACCCAGCTCGACTCCGACCCACCCCTGTTCCTGTCCTACCGCGGCCGCGGGGAGCCGGCCACTTCCCCCGCCGTTCCCGGCCCGTTGTGGCCGGCCCTGTCGGTCCTGCCCGTGGCGTTCTGCTGGGCGCTGTTCGCGTCGGCGGCGATGCCGCGCGAGTTCCCGCTGATCGAACGGCTCGGCGGCGCGTTCGGCCCGGCGGCGGCCGTACCGCTGGTCGTCGCGGTGTGGGTCGCGGCGTCACTCGTGTCCGTGGCCGCCCTAGTAGCTTACGTTCGTCGCCCCCAGCCTTGGCACACGACGCTGTGCCTGGGGGTTCACCTCGCCGGCTTGCTGCTGACGCTCCTGCTCGTCACCGGGCTTGGGCTGCTGTCCCTCGCTTAGGCCGCGAAGGTTAGCCTCGGGCCCGGTCGTAGTGCCGGTTGTGCCGGCCCTTCGGGCCAACGGTCGCCACAGCCGGCCCTACTAAAGCGCCTCCCAATCGCACCGGTGTTGCCGAGCCGCCTTCGAGCCGTCCCGGCTCGTTCTCGCCCTTGCGGTCGTTGCCGTGCGCGGGCATGTTGGCCCTCCGCGCGGGCACCGTCCGCCCTCGCGTTTCCATATCCGCCCCAGGAGGAGCCGCGATGTTCGTCGTCGCCGTCACTGTGTTCGTGAAGCCCGAATTCGTCGAGCCGTTCAAGTCGGCGATCCTGGACAACGCCCGGAACAGTCGGAAGGAACCGGGGAACCTCCGGTTCGACGTCCTGCAGGCCGAGGACGACCCGACCCGGTTCTTCCTGTACGAGGTGTACAAGGCGAAGGAGGACTTTGCCTTCCATCAACAACAGCCGCATTTCTTCCGGTGGAGGGACGCGGTCACGGACTGGATGGCCCAGCCCCGCCAAGCCACGAAGAACCGCACGATCTACTACGGGGACGGCGAGGTCGGCGGGGCCTGACCGGCAGGCACCGCGGCGCGGTAAGATCGCGTTCGATGATCCCCGCCCTCGACTTCTTCTCCGTCCCCCGCATCGTGTTCGGCCGCGGCAAGCTGGCGACAGCGCTACCCGAACTCGCCGGGCCGCTCGGTCCGACGATCTTGGTCGTCCACAACGGCGGGCACGGCCCGCTCGACCGCGTTACGGCCGCCCTTAAGGGTAAGGGTGTCCGCGTCGTGCCGCTCCGGCAGAAGGGTGAGCCGACCGTGGACGAGGTGGACGCCGGCCTGCACTTGGCCCGCGTTGCCGGCTGCACCGGAGCAATCGGCGTCGGCGGCGGGAGCGCGATCGACACCGCCAAGGCGATCGCCGGGTTGATGGCGAACGGCGGGACGGTCCTGGACTACCTGGAAGTGATCGGCCGCGGGCAGAAGCTGACGAAGCCCGCCGTTCCGTGGCTCGCCGTCCCAACGACGGCCGGCACGGGGGCCGAGGTGACGCGCAATGCCGTCGTCGGCTCCCCCGAGCGGAAGTTCAAGGCGAGTTTGCGGAGCGAGGGGCTGCTCGCCCGGGCGGTGATCGTCGACGCCGACCTGGGCACCGACGTGCCGGCGAACGTCACCGCCTGGAGCGGGTCCGACGCGCTGTGCCAGTGCGTCGAGGCGTACACGTCCGCCGGCGGCAACCCGATGACCGACGGGCTGGCCCTGAAGGGCGTCGAGCTGGCCGGCCGGTCGCTCCGGCGGGCGGTCGCCGACGGGGCGGATGCCGATGCCCGGGACCAGATGGCGATGGCTGCCCTGCTCAGCGGCGTGGCGCTGACGAACGCCGGGCTCGGGGCGGTGCACGGGTTCGCGGCCCCGCTGGGGGCGAACTTCGATGTCCCGCACGGGGCGATCTGCGCCGCCCTGCTCCCGGTCGTGATCGAGACGAACATTATGGCCGCCGCCGCGGCCGGGCTGACGGCAGTGGTCAACCGCTACGCCGACGTCGGCCGTGCGCTGGCCGACAACCCGGGGCTGGAGCCGGACCAGGCGTTGTCCTCCGCCATCCGCGGCACCCAGGAGCTGGCGAAGGCGATCGGCATCCCGCCGCTCAAGAAGTTCGGACTGTCGCCCGCCCGCGTGCCGGAGATGGTCGCGCTCGCGAAGAAGGCCAGCAGCATGCGGTTTAATCCCGTCCCGCTGAGCGACGAAAAGCTGGCCGAGGTGCTGACGCGGGCGATCGGGTGAGGCTGGCGGCTGGACCGCCCCCGTGGCACGGGCGTCCCGCCCGTGCTGACGTGAGTACGCGCGAAGTAGCCTGAGGCTGTGTGACTCCCGTTCCCATCGCCGGCGTCAGCATTGGCGTGACGCCCATGCCAAGGGGGACAACCGCTCAGTACGCCGGCACGTACGTACGGCGCTCCCGCACCACCATCGACCCCCGCTGCATCCGCATGTAGTAGGTCGCCTCGCCCTTGTCCGGCGCGATGATCCCCCGCCACGTCTGGGTCAGCCCGCGGACCGGGAACTCGACCGTCACGTCGTGCGTCCCGGGCGGCAGCTCCAGCGGCAGAACGAACGTCGTCCGCGGCAGCATCTCCCAGTGCCGGGTGTCGGCTTGGCTCGTCGCCTTCAGCAGCAGGCCGGCCCCGACCATCGCCAGCCCGGCCGCCTGGTTGTTGCGGTTGCGGCTCCGAAGCCCCTCGTACGCGCCGACGCCGATCAGGCCCGTCCCCAGGGCCGACTTGATCGTGCGGAACGTGTCGATGCTCTGCCACCGACGGTCCTGGGCCAGGGCGAGCAAGTCGACCGGCGGGCGGTCGACGGCCCCGACGTCCGCAGGCCGGCCGTCGATCAGCACCGACGGCGGCGGCACCGGCCCGACCTCGGCCGGCGTCGGGCCGAGCCCGACGATCGCCCCATCGAAGTCCGTCAGCTTCCGCGGCCCGTACCCGAAGTCGACGACCAGCAGCACGTTCGCCCGGGCGTTGCGCCCCGGGTCGGCCACCCCGGCCAGGTACGGCCGGAGCTGGGCGACCCGTTCGAAGTTCTGCCGGGCCTTGTCGTCCTGCCCGAGCCGCTGCCAACTCCGGCCGAGCATGAGGTAGCCAAGCGCGAAGTTCGACTCGACGTCGCGGTACGCGTCCGACCCGCCGGCCTTGTCCGCGTCGACGTAGTCCCGGAGCTTGAACAGGCTGTTCTCGAACGCGGCGCGGGCGTTGTCGTAATCGTGCCGGGCGTAGTACGAAAGCCCGAGATAGAAGTTGGCCATCGCCCGCTCGTACGGCTCGCCCCGCCAGATGCGGAGCCGCTCGTCGACCAACACGGCCCCGAGCGTCCGCCCGCCGTCGTTCGTGCCGACGCTGTTGAGCACCTCGTACGCCGCGAGGAACGCCGTCTCGGCCGCGTCCCAGTCCTGCTCGGCGAGCGCCGCGGACCCGAGCCGGACGTTGTTCAGGACGAAGTTCTCGTCGGTCTTCTTGGCCAGCGGGGCGACGAGCCGGCGGGCGTCGGCGTAGTCGCCGCGGGCGTAGGCACTGGCGGCCGCCCGCCCGGCCTCCTCGCTGGCGGACGTGCAGCCGGCGGGCCCGGCGGCGAGGGCGACGACGGCCGCGAGGAGGCAAGCGACCGCGCGGCCGTGCCGCGCGCGCCTCATCCGTGAGGGACGCCCGTTATTGCGGGCCCGGGAGGCGGGGTCGGGTTGGGCGGGGGTCTCGTCCATGCCGTCTGTGAATTGCTCCACCGTCGAGAGGCGTGCCGGGGAATCAGACGAAGACGGATTGCGGTGACGAATGGGTGCCGGCCGCGTCAGCGGTCTAGGAACCCCTTCACCGCGACCTTCTTCACTTCGTATTTGTCCGTCCAGAGGGTGCTGCGGCGCTCCAAGTCCGTCAGCTCGAACGTGCAGAGGTACGAGCTGCTCCGCCGGCCGGCGTCCTCGCGGGTCAGGGAGTAAAACTGGGCCCAGAGACAGTAGCGCGGGTCGACCGCGTCGGGCGACGGGCCGAGCTGTCCCTCCAGCTCGGTCGCCCGGAGCCGGTAGAACGTTTCGCGGTTCACCACCCACGTGAACTGCCCGCGGGCCCGCTTCGTCAGCAGCGCACGCACCCGGGCGACGAACGCCTCGGCCTCGCCCCGCGGGAGCACCTCGCCGGTCATCCGGTTCTCGACCGGCTGGAGCACGACCCGGAGGGATCCTTCCTTCACGATCGCGGCCTGCACGTCCGGGTCGGCGACGATGCTCGCCGCCATCTGGTCGGTCATCTGCTGCAGGTCGAGACTGTCGAGTGCCGTCCCGTGCCCAGATTGCACGGCCGACGTACAGCCAGGCAAAACCCCCAATACCACAGCCGCGCCGAGCGCGGACCGGGCGGCAGCGCCGAAGAGGGCGCGGCGCGAGGGCAGCGCAGAAATCCCTGGCAAATCTTGCCGCACAGAAGCCCCTGAAAGTCGTCGTTCGGGTTGCACGGACATGCACCCGTGCCCGTGTCCGAGCCGAGAGGCAGGCCACGGTATAGGTCCGTGTCCGTGCCACCCGAACATCCACTTATTCTTAGCGCTATCCGCCTCCGCCCGCCCTCAATCCCGCGCCACCTTCACCTCGTACGACCCGCTCCAGGCCGTGGTGCGGCGCTTGAGATCCTCGACGCTGAACTCCATCTGGTAGTAGATCGTGCCGCGACGGGGAAGGTCGCGGACGACGCCGGTCAGCGCGAAGTCCGGATTAACGGCCATCGGAGCCCCTCGCCCGCCGCCACCGCCCTGGCCGAACTCGTCCCGGCCGCCGCCCTCCAGCTCCTTGTCCCGCAGGTTGTAGAACTTGTCGCGGTTCGTGATGAGCGTCACCCGCCCGCGGCCCTGTTTGGCGAGCCGGGCCTTGAGGGCCTGCAGGAAGATGTCGTAGTCAGTCATGAACTGGCGGTCGCGCGTCTTGTCGTCGATGTTCGTCACGACGACCGTCCACTGGTCCCGGCTGCGGTTGAGCTCGGGGTCGCTCAGCAGGTCGGCGGCCATCTGGTCGGCGGCTTGGTTGATGTCCTTGCTCTGGAGCCCGCGGTCCCGCCCGTCGAGGTCGTCGACGCTCGGCCGCTGCTGGCCCGACCGGTGCGGCTTGTCGTCGCTAGAGCACCCGGCCAGCCCGGCGACCAACCCGCCGGCCAACACCAGCGAGCCCGCGTTCCTAGCGGCGACCCGCCGCAGCATCTCGACGACCATGAGTTCTCCTTACCGATTTCGACCTTGAGGGAAGGCGGACGACCTCCCGATGCGTTCGACCCGATCACCGCCGCCGCCGCCGCCGCGGCCGCCTCACCACCATCGACACGCGAATGCGACCAACAGTAGGGCCGGGCGGCTGGCCGAGGGAAACATATCGGGCGGGCCGGCCTGCTCCAACATCGGCCGGCGGGCGGCCCGGGTTTCCGGAGGTCCAACGGCTTCGTCCCGTCGCCGGCACGTCGGCAGGGCCTTCCCCGGGACGGCGGCGGGCCGTGCGGGCGGGCCGATCGCGGCCCATCCTTTGTCGGGTCGGCGTGTCTACAGTCGGACAGCGGCCGCGACGATGGTCACCGGCGTGGGACGACGATCCCCGCGCGGTACGATGGAGTCCGCCCGGCCCGGGGCAGCCCGCGACGACCACCGTCGGCTGACGGCCGGCATTCGTGAGGAGACGACGCTCGTGTTCAAGAACGACATCCACCCCTTGCCGGCTGCCAAGCTGTTCGCGGCCGCCGCCGTCTCGCTCTTAGGACTGGCCGGCGGTTGCGCGACGTCCGAGGGGCCGCGACAGCGGCCGGGCCCGCGCATGCTGCCGGAGAGCCGGGTGGACCGCGCCGCCCCCACGCTCGAGTTCGCCAAGCCGCTGCCGGGGCCGGAGTCGGCCGAGCCACCGCCCCCGCCGTTCTACGACGCCCCGCTGGTGAACCAGCGGCCGCCGGAGCAGCGGGCGTTCGTCGACGCGTACAACGCCGTCCGCCGGCCCCGCTTAGCCGTGTTCGTCAACCGCACGCTGGCCGGCGAGGCGGAGCCGGTCGACGCCGTTGGCGAGCCGCCGGTAGACCGGTACGACCGCGAGGGCCGCCGCTCCCCGCCTACACCCGCCGTCCGCCCCGGCACGTACGACGAGGCCCAAGCCAAACGGATCGACTACGCGACGATCGAGACCGTGCTCACCCAGTGGCTGGCCGCCGACGGGCAGACGACGATCGCCTCCCCTTCCGCAGTCCGCGAGCGGCTGACCGCGGACGAGGTCCGCAAGCTGCAGGAGGGACGGACCCGCGAGCTCGGCGACCTGGTGAAAAACCTGAGCGCCGACGTGTTGGTCTACGTGCAGGCCCAGCCGACGCGGCAGACCGAGCAGGGACTGGAGATCCGGCTGAACGCGGAGGCGATCAACATCCAGGGCGGCGAACAGATCGCTCGCGCGACGGTGCTGATGCCCCCGCCGCTGGACACGGAAAAGGTGAACCGATTCACCAGGTTCGTCGGCCGGAAGCTGATGTCGGACATGACGATGTCCTGGTCCGGCCCCGGCCCGGACCGCGACGCCTCGCCGCCGGCCGCTGGCCCGGGTCAACCCCCGCCGCCCGCGTCCCAGCCGGCCCCGGCCCCACAACCGCCAATTCCGCCGCCCTCGCCCGCCGTGCGACCCCCGGATGCCCCGCCTCCGCCGGCGGCGACACCGACCGTCCCAACGCCGGACCAGCCCAACGCCGCCCCTGGCGCGCCCGCGAGTCCCGCGGCCGCCCCGCCGGACGGCGTACCGCGCGAGAAGCCCTCAATGATGGACCGCCCGCAAACGGTCCCGGTCGGCCCCGGGGCGTCGGTGTCGAAGCCGGCGGACGACTACCCGCCGCCCCCGGCGTCGTCTAATCGCGGCGGATGACGAGCGGCCGATATCGTGTATGTCCGAGCACTAGGCCGGACGGAATTCGCCCGTTCCCCGTGGCTCATCCCTCCAACAAACATCCCCGAGGACGTTCCATGACCGCGACGGTGAAGTCAGCATTGGCGCACGCGGCGAAGCGGGTCGTAAGCCGCCGGTCGGCCCTGTCGGCGGCCTTGGCGGTGGCTGGCTTGAGCGGCTGCCAACAGGAGGCGCCGGTAACCGGCCGGGCCGAGACTTACGACTACCCGTGGCTGACCGTCGGGAGCACGGACCTGCGCGCGAACACCCGCGTCGGCGATGCCAAACGCACCCGCGACGAGAGCGGCATCCTGTACGTGTCCGTGCCTGTGCGGAACACGTCGGACAAGCAGCTGTACGTCGACTACCGCGTGACCTTCGTCGACCGCGACGGCCGGCAGCTGTCCGAGTATCGAAACACGTCCGCCATTCCGCCGTTCAGCATCCGCGACCTCCAGGCGAACAGCACGAGCCGCCAGGCGGACGCGTTCCGCGTGGAGCTGACCTACCCCCGCGTGAACTAGCCCGCCGCCCGATCCCATCTCGCGGTCAGACCGTCTTGAAAAGTCTGCGTGCGCCTTTATACTCTGCGTCCCCATTCGCGGCTCCGAAGCCGCGGTGTCGTATCGGGCGTGTACCCAAGTGGCCAACGGGGTCAGACTGTAAATCTGATGGCTTACGCCTTCGAAGGTTCGAATCCTTCCGCGCCCATTCGACCGAAAGCCCCGCATTTTGCGGGGTTTTCTCATTTCGGGCCCTACTTAACCACTCAAGATCGCCCGTTTCTGCCCCGGGGCGCTACCGCAAGGTGGTGCAGTTCACGCACAAATGTACCCCTCGTACGCTCGACTTCACGCCCCATTTCGCTTCCCCACCTGCGCGACGGCGGACTGGTATGGGCGATGGGATCAGCCCAGAGTTCCTGCCGCACGTGTTCGACCGGTTCCGGCAGCAGGACGCCCGCACCACCCGCCGGCGCTCGGGCCTGGGGCTGGGCCTGTCAATCGTCCGGCAGTTGGTCGAGTTCCACGGAGGGGGTGCGGGTCGAGAGCGGCGGGCTGCTGGGCCTCGGCACGACGCTCACCTTCACGATCCGGTCGCGGCCGCCCACCCGGAGGCGGTGGCGGTCGACGGGCACCCGGGCGGCGCGGGGGACGTGAGGGCCGCGCCGCAGGACCCGTCGCTCAAGATCAGCGGCGTCCGGATGCTCGGGGTGAACGATGAGCCGGACGCCCCAACGGTGGCCGCGTTTTCTGGGTCAGTGCGCGCCGGTGGTGACGAAGGCCGTGTCGGCGGCCGAGGCCTAGGAGGATGAGCGCCGCTTCGCTGCGGCCTAACCCGCTAGCGGCGCGACCGCCTCCCGCAGCGTTTGAAGGTTGATCGGCTTGGTCAGGTGCTGCTCGAACCCCGCCTCCTGGCTCCGCCGCAAGTCGTCGTCCTGGCCGAACCCGCTCAGGGCAATCCCGCGGATGTTCTGGCGTCCGCGGACGTGCCGCATCACGTCGTGGCCGCTCCCGTCCGGCAGGCCGATGTCGCTCAGCAGCAGGTCGAACGCCTGCCCGTCGGCCAGCGCCACCGCCTCGCGGACCGTCCCCGCCGCGGTCACGTCGAACCCGAAGCTCCGCAGCATCAGGCCCAGCATTTTCCGGGTGTCGTCGTGATCCTCGACCACCAGCACGCGGAGCCGCTTCGTGGCATCGGCCGCCGCCGCCGGCACGGCTGGCATCGCCGGCGAAGCAGCCTGCCGGGCGGCGTCCCGCTCGACGGTCCCTACCCGGAGCGCGAACGTCGCCCCCTTGCCGGCCCCGTCGCTGGCCGCGGCGATGCTCCCGCCGTGCATCTCGACGAGCGACCGGACGATGGACAGGCCGAGCCCCAGCCCGCCGAACTTCCGCGTCACCGTTCGCTCGCCCTGCTCGAACGGCCGGAACAGCCGCGGCAACACGTCCGGTTCGATCCCGGCCCCGCTGTCCGAGACCTCGATCTTCAAGCTACGCCCCGCCTCGTTGGCCGTGCGGACGGTGATCGTGCCCTCCTCCGGCGTGAACTTGACGGCGTTGGTCAGCAGGTTGAGCAGCACCTGCTGGAACCGGCCCGGGTCAGCCCACACCTGGTGGTCCTTGGCCCGGAGGGCGAGCGTCACCGCCAGCCCTTTGGCGTCGACGTCGCTCTGTAGCATGCCCACGACGTTCCGCACGGCCGCGTGGGCATCCACCTCCTCGAACTGGAGCCGCACCTTGCCGCGGGCGATACGGGTCACGTCCAACAGGTCGTCCACGAGCCGGGCCTCGGTCTCGATGTTCCGGCGGATCATCCCTACGTGCCCGGCGAGTTCCGCCGCGGGCAGGTCCGGGGTCTCCTGGATCAGGCTGACCGCTGCCAGGACGGGGGTGAGTGGGGTCCGCAGCTCGTGCGACAGGACGCTCAGGAAGTGGTCCTTCGCCTTGTTCGCGGACTCGGCGGCGTCCCGCGCGGCCCGCAGGTCACGCTCGGCCTGCTTCCGGCCGGTGATGTCGCGGGCGATCTTCGAGGCCCCGACGATCTTCCCGGTCGCGTCCCGCACGGGGGAGATGGTGACGGACACGTCCACGAGTCGCCCGTCCTTGGTCACCCGAACGGTCTCGAAGTGGTCCACCCGCTCGCCCCGGTGAAGCCGGGCGAGGATCTGCGGCTCCTCGTTTAGCCGTTCCGGCGGGAACAGGACCGAGATCGGGCGGCCGACCATCTCGGCGGCGGTGTAGCCGAAGATGCGCTGAGCCCCCTTGTTCCAACTGGTGACGACGCCGGTCAGCGTCTTGGAGACGATCGCGTCGTCCGACGACTCGACGATGGCGGCCAGGCGTGCCTGCGCCTCGCCCTGCTCCTGCAACGGCTGCCGGCCCTCTTGGGACGGTTGGGTCATAGCTGCTCGCCTGTACTGCCGGCGCCGTCGCGACTCGGGCGTACGAATTCGCCGACGCGGGAGGTGTCCGGTCGGGGTCGCTTTCGCCGGCGGCGACAGCTTACGGAAGATGCGCAGAAAGCGAAGGCGTGAAACGGGTGATTGCTGCGGCGGGGACATGAACGGCCACGCCCGTCGTCAGATCTGCCGCCCAGGGCCCGTAAAGCAGGATTTTAAAGCGACCCCAACTACAGAGCGTGGCGTCCGGCGGGTGCCGTGGCCGGGCTTGGCCGACGGCGGGCGGATCGCGGCGGCATCTCCCCCAGGCGACGTGGGCGGGGGTGCTGTCGGCTGCCCGGTCGGGGCGTATCCTCGGGGGCATGTCCACCGTGCCCCTTCCCCACGCCCCGTCCCGACTCGAACCGCTCGTCCGGCCCGTCGTCGCGTTCCTGTCGGCCGAGTCGGCGGGCGGCATCCTGCTCTTGGCGGCCGCGGTCCTCGCGCTGGCGTGGGCCAATTCTCCGTGGGGCCAGGTCTACCACGACCTCTGGCACGCCGAGGTGGCCGTGGGCATTGGCGGCTTCGCCCACACGATGTCCGTGCAGCACTGGGTGAACGACGGACTGATGGTAGCGTTCTTCCTCCTCGTCGGGCTCGAGATCAAGCGGGAGCTGCTGTTCGGCGAACTGGCGTCGGTCCGGCGGGCGAGCCTCCCGGTCGCCGCGGCCGTCGGCGGGATGGCCGCCCCGGCGTTGATCTTCGCCGCGCTCAACGCCGGCGGCGTCGGGGCGGCGGGCTGGGGCGTCCCGATGGCGACCGATATCGCGTTCGCCGTCGGCGTGGTGGCCCTGGTCGGCCGCGGCCTGCCGACGGCGGCGAAGGTGTTTCTGCTGGCGGTCGCGATCGTCGATGACCTCGGCGCGGTGCTGGTGATCGCTGCTTTTTACACGGACCGGATCGCCCCCGGCCCGCTCGCCGCCGCCGGCGGTTTTTTGGCGGGTCTGGTCCTCCTGAACGTCCTCCGCGTCCATCGCCCGCTGCCGTACGTGCTGCTCGGGGTGGGGCTGTGGGTCGCCACCCTCGCCAGCGGCGTGCACGCGACGGTGGCGGGCGTGCTTCTGGCGCTGACGATCCCCGCCACCCGGGAGTGCGAGGAGAGGCCGTTCGTCGACTACGTGCGGCAGATGCTAGCTGAGTTCGAGCGGGGCGCGGCCGTCGTGCCGGACCGGATCACCGAGGACCAGAGCCACGCGCTGAAGGCGATGGAGCGGGCGTCGCAGGCGGTCCAGACGCCGTTGGCGCGGGTCGAGCACGGGCTGCTCTGGCCGGTCAACTTCCTCGTCGTCCCGCTGTTCGCCCTGGCGAACGCGGGCGTCGACCTCCGGTCCGGCGGGGCGGCTGCGGCCGGCAGTCCGGTCGCGTGGGGCGTGCTGCTGGGGCTGCTGGTCGGCAAGCCGACCGGCATCTTGGTGGCGTCGTGGCTGGCGGTGCGGTGCGGGCTGGCGTCGCTGCCGGGGGGCGCGACGTGGCGACAGGTCGGCGGCCTGTCGGTCCTGTGCGGGATCGGGTTCACCATGTCCCTGTTCGTCGCGAACCTCGCGTTCCCCGGCCGGCCGGACCTGCTAGCCGCGACGAAGGTTGGAATCCTGATCGCGTCGCTCGTCTCCGGCGCGGTCGGTGGCACCTTGGTCGCGCGAGCGTGCCGGCGGCCGGCCGCGGTTCCCGTCCGCTAGAGGCGCGAGCGGGTGTGGTGCTGATCGCGGCCGGGGGGA
>JAQGHJ010000864.1 GCA_028288905.1 Phycisphaerales bacterium
GACGCCGACGCCCGGCTCGCCGCCGCGCCGCCGGGGGCGGTGACCGCGACGTCGGACGGCATCGTCCTCGACCGCGTGCCCGCCTGGTTCAACCTCACGGCCGCCGTCTGCCGGACCATCCCGTCGGCCCGCGTCATTGACTTGTCGGCGCGGTAGGCCGCTTGGCCGGCGCTCGGGTGTCAGCGGCTCCGGCCCCGCCCGCCCGCCCTCGCGGTGACCGGCCGCCGAATCGGGTAGGGTGTCGTCGCGCTCGCCGCCGCCCGGACCCGATGAACTCCGTAGCCAGGAAGCCTCTCATGATCGACGCGCCGCAGATCGTCCAAGCCCCCGCCCGCCCCGCGGCCGTCATCCACCTGACCATCCCGCGGTCAGAGATCCAGGCCGTCATGGGCCCGGCGTTCGGCGAGGTTCGGGCCGCCCTCGCGGCCCAGAGTGTCGTGCCGGCCGGGCCGTGGTTCTCCCACCACCTGCGGCGGCCGTCGGACACGTTCGACTTCGAGGTCGGGGTACCGGTCGCGGCCCCGGTGGCGGCCGTGGGACGGGTGCGGCCCGGCCAGCTCCCGGCGGCGACGGTCGCCCGGACGGTTTACCGCGGGGACTACGGGGGGTTGGGGGCGGCTTGGGGAGAGCTGCTCGCCTGGGCGGCGGCCAACGGGCACGCGGCGGCGATCGACCTGTGGGAGAGTTACGCGGCCGGCCCGGAATCGAGCCCCGACCCCGCCGCCTGGCGGACGGAGCTCAACCTGCCGTTGGCCAGTGAATGATCGGCCAACGGGCGTTGGCCGGCGCGGCCGTCGCGACGTGGCTCACCGCCCCACCGCCGCCGCAGTTGCCCCCACGCCGTCGATCGGCTTCAGCGCCCCCGGCACGGCCGCCGCGTAGTCGTCGACGCCGACCAGCTTGGCCACGGTCGCGGCGACCTGACCGGTCCAGACGGTCGGGGCGTCTCGCCGCTCGCCCAGCGGCGGGACGCCGGGGCCCATCAGCGCGACCCACGTCTCGTCGCTCCCGGGGACGTCGGCCGAGTGGCTGACCCAGTCCCCGCCCGTCCGCCCGCGGCCGTGGTCGGTCGTCAGCACGAGCGCGGTGCGCCCGGCGTACTCCGGCATCGCCTGGGCGGCCGCCCACAGCTCGGCGACGAACCGGTCGGAGTTCGCCGCCGACCGCAGGTAGTTGTCGTACCGCCGGGCGTGGGCCCACTCGTCCGTGTCCCCGAAGCAGACGTACAGCACCCGCGGCTTCTTCGTCTGTAGGTGCTCCAGGGCGCACCGGAACGTGAAACTGTCGAACGTCTCGTCCGGCCACGGGGTCGGGGTCGTGTCGATCAACCGCTCGACGTCCCGGCGGATCGGGCCCGGGTCCGGGGTGCGGGTCTTCTGCGTCCACACGGGCAACTTGTTCCGGTCGGCGGCGAGGATCGCGTGCAGCACGTCCCACGACGCGAACGCGGCCACCCGGCCCTCGAACCCGGGCCGGCGGCTCAGCACCTCCAGCACGTTCGGGTGCGGGTTGAGGACCGGGTCGTTGCTTTTGAACTGATCGTCGGGGATGCCGGTCAGGAACTCGCTGTACCCGGGGTACGAGAAGTGGCGGTGGTTGGCCACGGCGGCCGGGGCGTTCTTGTCCCGGTTCCCGATCACCTGCCCGCGGGCGGCAACGGTGCCCCAGACGAACGGCAAGAGTGCGGCCCGTGCCTCGCCCGGCGTCGGGCGGACGAACCGCTCCCGCAGCGGCCCGGCCGCCTCCCGCACCCCGCCGGCCTTGGCCGCCAGCAGCGGCTCGTCCGCCCCGCGGAACAGCTCCTGCCAGCGGAACCCGTCGGTGGTGACGAACAGCAAGTGGTCGGCGACGGCCGGGGCGGGGGCGACAGGGGCAGCGGGTCGGGTCGTCGGGTCGGTCGCATCTGTGGCCGCAGTGGTGACGAGAACGCCCGAGAGGAAAAACAAGAGAAAGGGAGCAGTCGCACGCATGCCGTGCAGTCTGCTGAACAGGTGACTCGACGGCAACAGCGGTCGGCGCTGGCAAAATGATACCTGCGGTGATTCAGGTACGAGATGACGCCGCGCGGAAGGCCACGCCGCCGCTCTCGGACGGCTCCGGCCGATTGTCTGCGGTCCCGCCCGGTGTCGCCACGGCATGTCACCGCGCCGCCGAGCCCTCGTCCGTCCGTCAGGGGCACGTTCGCCCCGACCGCCCGGGGCCCGCACGACCGCCCGGACGCGCTCCCCGCACGTCGTCCTAACGCCGCGCAAGCTTTCCGATCGCTCGGCGGCCGAAGTGAATTGACAAGTTATGGGTGGATCGTAACTTGGGGAGGTCGCGCAGATTCCTGTTTATCTTGCGCGGCGCAAGGGAATAATAGTTATGCCTCACGAAGCAGCTCAACATACGATCATCCGTCTATCGTGCTTCGCAGTCGGCTGGCTAACATTGTTCGGCGTTCGTCTTTCACAACGCGGCGACCCGCGTATGTTGACGAGGGTCGGTCTGCTGTTCGGATTTCTAGTCACGACCGTGCTGTTGTTTTGGACGGTTCAACGCGTAGCTCGTTACCGCGTACCTTGGTTAATTGAGCTGTTTGCCATGCCGGTCGTAGCAGGCGGGCTAGCGTTGGGCGTCGCTGCAATCCGTGATGGGTTGGCCCGCCCGGCGTGAAGCATAACCACCCGCTGCAGTGGACCGGCCCGGCGTCGGGGTCGCTCAGGCCAGAGGGTCTCCCGGCCGGCCCCGGCCACTGAACGGTGTTGCGTTATACCCCTCCTCCGCAGATCTATCGTCGTGTGCCGCTTCCTCTGCCGGGCCGCCGCGTTCGCATCGACGGTCGCGCTGCTGGCGACGCTGGCGCTTGTTGCGCTTTCGCGATGGCGCTCGGACGAGTGGCAACTCACCCGATGGGACGCCACGAGCCGCACCCTCACCGAGGGCCGGCTCGCCATCCGGCGGGGCGGTGTCGTGCTGCACGCGGAGTCCACCAACGCCTTGCCCGGAGAGGACGCCACACGCGTGGCCGCGACGGCGGGGCCGACGAACCAGCGGGTCGTGCATCTCACCTTGAGCGGTTCCGGTGAGCGGGGACCGTGGCTCTGGAGAGACCGATATCGCACCACCTCCACAGTTGGCATCAACTCGTCGGGCTTAACCGACGCTTGGACGCTGCAGTTCCGGCTCGTGGCAGTCCTGCTGATCGTCGCCATCCTTCCGTTAGCGTGGACGTTCGCCTTGCTTCGAGCGTATATGCGGGTGCTGCAGGCCCGGGGTTTCCCCGTCATCGCTCCCGAAGCGGGGTCCGTCTCGTCCGCCAGTGCCACCGTGGCATAACCAGCCGCTGCAGTGGACCGGCACCGGGCATCCGGTCCGCCGAGGCCAATGTGCATTGTCGGCCCGGCCCCGACCACTGAACGGTTTAGCGTTCGTGCGTCATGCAGCACAGCGAACCGAGCACCGAGACCGGCCGCATCCGCCGGCAGTTGGAGCAGGCGTTCGACGGCGGCGCGTGGCACGGCCCGTCGGTGCGGGAGATCCTCGCCGACGTCGACGCGGGCGTCGCGGCGGCCCGGCCGGTGCCGGGTGCCCACAGCATCTGGGAGATCGTGCTGCACCTCGTCGCGACCCAGCGGGTGTTGCTGCGGCGGCTGGACGGCGACGCCGCCGCGATCGACCTGCCGCACGCCGAGGAGTGGCCGGCCGTCGCGGAGCCGAGCGAGGCAGGTTGGCGGGACGCCCTCGACCAGCTCGTCGCCGGCGACCACGCCCTGCGCGACCGGATCGCGGCCTTCCCGCAGGACCGGCTGGACGAGCCGCTCATCCCGGGCGGCAGCTCCGCGTACAACAACTTCCACGGCTACGTCCAGCACAACCTGTATCACGCGGCGCAGGTCGGGCTGCTCAAGAAGATGCTCGCCGCGTAACCCGCCGACGGAGCGGACCGCGGGGGCGGTATACTCCCGCTCCGGTCGGGAGTCGGGCGTACGCCGCTGCGGCCGCTCGGTGGCATTTCGTTATGCCTCCTTCAGAACGGGGTGAGCGATGGGGTTAGCGCGAGCGATCAAGCGCAGCTACCGATTCTTCATCCCGCCGTCGTTGCAGGCCCCACGCAAGCTCGTCCGCCGCACCTACGAGCCGGCGATCTTCTACCTCATTGGCCTCACCACGGGCCTGTCCCACTACGCGCGACCGGACGAGGCGGAGCGAGTCTGGACGATCTCGATCATCGCTTTCTCCTTGCTGCTCGCGCTGAAATGGTGGTCGGGCGCGGGAGTTGCGGATGGCACGGCGGAGAAGTAACCACACGCTGCAAGGACCATCCCCGCGTCGAGCGCCCGAGTGATTTGGAAGGCGGCCGGCGCGAGGCCGGCCATCGAACGTTGGCTCATTACGCCGCAGGAGGCACCCGCATGTACGAGATCGCGACCGACACATCCGCCCTCCCCTGGTCGCCGACGGGCTGGCCCGGCGTCTCGATGAAGGTGCTCCAGCGGGTCGAGGCGACCGGCGGGATGACGGGGCTGACGCGGATGGCGGCCGGGAGCACGATCCCGGCGCACCGCCACACCCACACCGACCAGACGGTGTTCG
>JAQGHJ010000868.1 GCA_028288905.1 Phycisphaerales bacterium
CGGCATTCGACGACTCCGTACGGTCCCGCTCCAACGTCCAGTACAGCACCGCGGCGGCCAGCAGTTGGCCGCCGCCGAACGCGCACGCCATTCGGGTGGCGAAGTGGACCTCGAGCTTGTATCGGGCACACAGCAGCCCGGCCAACAGGTACCACGCCCCGACCGCGAACGTCCCGCGGGGCAGCACCCGGCGGCTGGCGAACACGCCGAGTCCGAACAGCACGCACCAGATCGCCGGCAGCAGCGTGAACGACCCGCTCGCCCACTCGACGATAGCGAACGTTAATAGGGCACCGGCCACGAGGCACGGCACGAACTGCTCGACGGCCAACAGCGTCATCTCCCGCTGGAGCGGGGACCCGCTGCGGCGGTACCGGACGGCCATCTCCGACCCGACGACGGCCAAGCTGACGCCCGCCGCTACCAACCACAGCCACAGCACGGCGTTCGCGTCATTATCGGTCGGCCAACAGCGCCGTTGGACGGCGGCGGCCGCGACGGCGACGAGCGCCGAGAACGCCGTGGTGACGGCCCGGTAGCCGCGGAACACCTGGGCCCGGGCCATCTGCTGGCGGATCTCGGCGATCTGGGCGAGGGCGTCTCGAAGGTCCATGTCCGCCGCCGCTCCCGTGGTCCGACGGCGGATCATACCGCGCGGGCTTTACGGTGCAAAGAAAACGGATAGTGGAAATACAGACTCTCGGATGGCGGTGCGAAATTCGACGGCGGGTGAGGGGCTGACGGGGGTGCCATGGGTTGGCGTACCCCCCTGCTCGGGACGGGCCGGGGCTTGCCGGGCAGTTCACGAAGCTCGCGCGTCTCGTACAACGTTCGCCACGGGCAGCGGGGTACCGCCACCCGTGGCACCCAAAACAGTCCTCTTCACGCCTCGTTCGAGGGGCAACGATCGATTGGCGGCTTCCCAACGGACGCTCACCGGCCGGTGCCCGCCGACCCGCCGGTGGCGGTGCCGGCCGGGGTCATCTCGCCGGCCACGCGATCCAACTCCGTCGTCGCCGCGTCGATCCGAGCCTTCAGCTCCACCCCGGCCTGCGTCGCCTTTTGGGCGGCGGTGGCAGCGGCCGTCACGCCGCTCTTCGTCAGGTCGTTCGCGAGGAACCGCTGGAGGTCCGAGGCGGCCGTCTCGTACTGGGCGTACGCGGCGCCGCTGGCCTTCACCGTCTCGTTGATCCGGGAGTAGTTGGCGCGGACCGCGTTCCGCCGGGTCTCCGCCTGCCGGCGCAGCTCGGGGTCGTCCACCCCGTACACCTCCACCTCCCACCCGGTGATGTAGTCCCGCGCCCGGGCCCGCATCGCCTCGACCTGCTGCTGCACCCGGTCCCGGGCCGCCTTGGCGTCCGCGATCGACAGCGTGTATTTCTGGAACGACGGGACGAGTTCGCCCTGCCCCTGCATGACCTCCATCAGGGTGGCGGACGTCCGGTCGACCTGCGCCTTCTGGGCCGCTAGCGCGTCCCGGAGGCTCGTCACGCCCTCGCGGGCGGCTTGCGTGCGGTCGACGCCGGGGATCTGCACGGCCGCGGCGGCCGGCCGGGTGCCGGACCCGAGACCATCACCGGTCGTCGCGGACGGCTTGTTCCCGCACCCCGCGGCGAACGCGGCCACGGCACCCGCAACGACGACAACCGTACGAGACGAATTGAATAGCGGCATGGGCCCTCTCTCCTTCCGACGGTGACCGGGCGGTCCGGCCGGCGGCCCGGCCGTCCCGCCCGCTTCACTCTAGGTCCCGTCCGCTTGCCGGGCGAGGGCCAAAATGGGTCGGGACCGGCGAAAAAGGGCATCGCCCGTACAAACAGTCAGCGGGGCGAGACGGGGGCGGTAGCGGGCAAGGTGGCCGGCAAGTTGGCAGGGACCGCCGCGCCGCTACTCCGCTTCGTCGCGGCCAGCTTGGCCTTCTGCTCGTCCCACGCCGCCCGCGACGTCACGCACCGGAACCCTTGGTGGTTGGTCGCAGAGTCCGGGCTGGTGTGCATGCGGGCGCTGGGGCGGTAGGACGCGCAGTACGAGTCGTTGCACAGGAACGACCCGCCGCGGATCGCCCGCTTCGGGGTGCCGTTCCCGTCCGGGTCCACGCTGCGGGCCGGGCCCGCCGGGTTCTCGGTGGCGGCGCCGCGGGCCGCGTCCCGGGCGTACGTCTCAGGGTCGAACCAGTCGCCGCACCACTCCCACACGTTCCCGGCCACGTCGTACAACCCGTACCCGTTCGGCGGGAACTGTCCAACGGGGGCGGCCTCGCCGAACCCGTCCTTCTTCGTGTCCTCGTACGGGAACCGGCCCTGCCAGATGTTCGCCTGCGGGTGGGCCTCGTCGAACGCGGCCGCCCCCCACGCGTACGGCTGGCGGTCCAGCCCGCCGCGGGCGGCGTACTCCCACTCGGCCTCGGTCGGCAGCCGCTTGCCGGCCCACCGGCAGTAGGCCGTCGCGTCGTCCCACGACACCTGCACGACCGGTACGTACTCCTTGCCCGTCAGGTCGCTACCGGGCCCGGTCGGGTGCCGCCAGTTCGCCCCCGGCACCCACGCCCACCACCGGCTCCAGTTGTGCCCGTCCGTCGGCACCGGCCCGGCCGTCTTCTGGAACACGAGCGACCCGGCTTTGAGCGACTCGGCCGGCGGCGGCGGGCTGCCGGGCGGCATCTGGCTCATGATCTCCCGCAGGTCCGGAACCCGCTCGGCCGTCGTCACGTATCCGGTCGCGTCGACGAACGCCTGGAACTGGGCGTTCGTCACCTCGCACGCGTCGACGTAGAACCCGTCGACCCGGACGGGGTGGACGGGCCGCTCCCACTCGAACCCGTCCCCCTTGGCGTCCCCCATCTGGAACGTGCCGCCCTGAAGCCAGACCATGCCCGGCGGCCCCCCATCCTGCGACTGGCCGAACCGGGCCGGCGGCTTGAGGCAGCAGGCGCGTAGGCCGACGTCGTCCCCGGCGGCGGGTGCGGTAGCCGCCCCGCCGCCGGCCGCCTGCGCTGCTGTGGGACCGCCGGCGGGCGCC
>JAQGHJ010000914.1 GCA_028288905.1 Phycisphaerales bacterium
TGCCGTGATTGGTTGTGATGGGCCAGCGTGCATCAAGCCGCCCTCCGTGCCGCAGGTTCGAGCGGCACCGACGTCCCGACAGTCTTTGGCTGGTTCGGCCGTGCCTCGTTACGGATTAGGGGGACACCGGCTCGGCCGCGCCAGACCGTCACCGCCATTAGGGCGGCGAGCAGGAGGACGGTGACACTTACCCGGGTCGCGTCGGCCGCCGCGGCGTTCACGTACAGCCACGCGTAGGTGGCGACCCAAACCAGGACGGCCAACCGGTCCCCCGGACGGCGACCGTCCCGCAGCCGTGCTGAGCCGAACAGCGTGGCCGGCACGGCCAGCAGCAGCAGGTCGTAGTCCATGTAGTACGGCATCAGCAGCGGGGCGGCGACGACGGCGGCGGCGAGCAGCCCGTCCCGATCCGCTGACCCGGCGGCCAGGCGGCCCGCGGCGCGGACCAAGCGGACCAGGCCGACCGCGACGGCGGCGGCCCCGCTCAGCCACAGCAGGGTGACGACTGGCGGGTTCGGCCCGCCCGTCCGGCCGCCGAGCAGCAGCCGCCAGAACCCGAGGAACGTTGCCTGCCGGTCCCAGAAGTACGGCCGGTCGGTCCGCAGGTAGGGCAGCACAGTTGGCAGCCGGGCGAAGTAATCGCTCAACGCCCCCGGCATCGCGATAACCGTCGCCAAGAGCAGGGCGAGAACGGTCAGGGCGGTGCCGACCACCGCCCGCCGGCCGGCCGTCACGGCCAGCGCGCCGCACACGATGACCGCCAATTGCGGCTTGAACACGAGCAGTCCGGCGACGGCCCCGGCCGCGACGGAGCGGTCCGCCCGCGCGAGCGTCACGGCTCCGGTCAGGATGAGCAGGGATAGAAACGTGTTCTGCTGGCAGGCCAGTGCCTGCAGGCACGGCATGCTGGCCAGCACGAGCAGGGCGATCGCCGCGGCGTCGCCCACGGCCCGCCGACCGGCCGGCAGCAGGCGGTACAGCAGCCCGACCGAGGCGGCCAGCATGGTTGCGTTCAGGCCGAACCAGGTCCACAACGCTGCCCAGTACGGCAGCGCCGACAGGGGCACGAACAGCCACGCGAAGAACGGCGGGTTAAGCCACGGCCCGGTCCGCCCGTGCTGCTCCAGGCCCGCCGACCGACGCAGGTCGGCCTGGAACCACTCGGCGGCGGCGGGGTCCATCAACAGGTCCGCCCGGCCGAGGCGCACGAATGTCCCCGCCATGTACGACGGGACGAGGTCGTCTCCGAACCCGCGACCGACCGGCGACGTGGCCGGGCCGGCCGCGTGCAGCCCGGCCGCGAGCGTGACGACGAACACCGCAACCCCGAACGCCGCCAGCCGGAGGCGTCGGCGGAGCCGGCTGATTTCCAACGAAGTGGGTGGGGCGGGAGGCGGGTTCGGAGGGAGCGTCGTCACGGGGTCCCGCCTCCGGGTGGCATGGGCAAACTCCGTGTCTGCCCGTGTCTTCTTTGCCCAAGCGGACACGGGCAAACGCGGAGTTTGCCCAGGCCACCCGGAGCATGCTCCCCCGTTGGCCCGAGTGTTCAGGCGGCGCGGGACATTGGCGCGCGTTGTACGATTTGCGGCTCGCCGGCAGTCTCGTCCGTCAGTGCTTCTTGCGCCGCCGCTTCCTCGCGCCGCCGCGGCAGCGCGACGGCCGTCGCCAGCACGGCCAGCAGCGGGACGGCGAGGTTCACTCGGGTGCGCTCGCCGACATCGGCGTTCAGCAGCAGCCACGCGTAGAGGGCGGGGCCGACGACCCGGATCATCCGGTCGCACGCTGAGCTGTCGGTCATCCGGCCGTGCCGCAGCTTCAGGCCCGCCAGCAGCACCGCCGGGACGGCCAGCAGCAGCAGGTCGTAGTCGAAGTAGAACGGCATCAGCAGCGGCGTCGCGAGCACGGTGGCGGCGATCAGCCGGTCGCGGTGCTCGGGCGACGACCGGTCGGCGTGGTCGAACGGGTTAAGCAGTCGGGCGGCCGGCGTCAGCCGCAGCAGCAGCAGGCCCACGCCGGCGGCGGAGGCGGCCGTCAGCAGGTTGACGAGGTCGGACGCCGGCCCGATCGCCCGGCCCTGCAGCAGCATCCGCCAGAACGCCTTGGCCGTGGCGTGCCGCTCCCACATGTACACGCACCGCTCCTGCACGAACCGGACGTTGGCCGGCATTTGGTGCAGGAAGTCGCCGAGCGACCCAGGCAGCGTGACGACCGTCACCAGCAGCAGGGCGGCCCCGGTGACCGACAGCCCCAGCACCGCCCGCCAGCCGACGCTCAGGGCGAGCACAACCCCCAGCACGACGGCGTGTTGCGGCTTGTACGCCATCAGCCCCGCGACCATGCCGGCCAGCACCGGCCGCTCCGCTCGCCAGGCAAGGATGGTCAAGGTCAGGATCAGCAGGGACGTGCAGGCGTTCTGACCGTGGCTCAGGGCATGAATGAACGGGACGGACAACCCGACGAACACCGGCACCAGGGCCCGCGTCCGCCAGCCGCCGGAGGTGACGCGCTCGCACTCGGCGTTGTCGGCACCGGCGGCGGCTGGCAGCGTGCGCGCCAGCAGCCAGCAGGCGGCCGCGGCGCAGGCTGCGTTGAGCCCGACCCATACGGCCGTGGCCGTGCCGAACGGCAGCCGGCTGAGCGGGGCGAACACCCAGGCGTAGAACGGCGGGTTCCACCACGGGCCCAGCGCGTCGCCCAGCGCGACCCCGTGGCGGGCGGCGATGTCGTCCTGGAACCGCTTGACGGCCTTGAGGTCGAACAGGTCCCGCCCGCGCCCCTCGGCCACCATCGACCCGCCGGTATAGAACGCGATGAAGTCCAACGCCATCGCGTTGTTCGACGCGGCAGGCCCGGCCGGTGCCGTCGCCCGCCGGGCCACCTCGGTGCCGGCGACGGCGGCCAGGAACAGGGCGACCGCCGCCGCCAGCAACCACAGCCGGCGGCGGTAGCTCGACCGGCGAAGCGCGGGGAATAGGACGATGGACGGGGCGGGGTCGATGTGAAGCTGATCGGATCGTGCGGGCGGGGACGTGAGCGCGGTTGGGTTATCGGTCGGGAACTCAATGGCAAGCGCGCTTGGCGAGCCCGGGCTGACCGTCCTCGGCCCGTTATTTCCGTTACCGTCGCCGCCCTAAATGTCCGCGGGCGGCTCCCGAAGCTCGGTCACCGCCCGGACCAACCGCCCCGCGGCGTACTCGACCTGTTCGAGCGTGGTCGACCGCCCGACGCTCAGCCGGACCGACTGGGCGGCGAGCTGCGGGTCGACCCCCATGGCCCGCAGGACGTGGCTCGCCTCGAGGCTGGCGGACGTGCAGGCGGACCCGGCGGACACGGCCACGTCGCCGAGCAGGCCTGTCAACCGGTCGCCTCGGATGCCGGCGAACGACAGGTTCGTGACGAACGGCAGCCGGGCGGTCGGGTGTCCGTTCACGGACACGCCGCCGGCGGCGGCGATGCGCTGTTCGAGCCGGTCGCGGAGTCCGGCCGTGCGGGCCGCCTCGTCCCTCAACCCGGCGGCGCACAGCTCGGCCGCCATCCCGAGCCCGACGATGCCGGGGACGTTGAGCGTGCCGGACCGGAACCCCCGCTCGTGCCCGCCGCCGTGCATCTGCGGCGCCACCCGGGCCCGCGGGTCCCGCCGGCGGACGAACAGGGCCCCCACGCCCTTCGGCCCGTAGAACTTGTGGGCGCTGAGGCTCAGCAGGTCGACCGGGTCGGCCGACAGGTCGATCGGCACCTTCCCGACCGCCTGCGTCGCGTCCGAGTGGAACAGCACCCCCCGGGCGCGGCAGGCCGCCCCGATCTCGCGGATGGGCATCAGGGTGCCGGTCTCGTTGTTCGCCCACATGATCGAGACCAGCACCGTGTCCGGCCGGATGGCCGCCGCCACGTCGGCCGCCGATACCCAGCCGTATCGGTCGACCGGCAGCACCGTCACGTCGCCCCCGCGGCGCTCGGCCAGGTACGCGCACGTGTCCAGCGTAGCCTTGTGCTCCGTCGCCTGGGTGACGACGTGCCGCCCCTTCTCGGCGTTCGCCTCGACGGCGCCCTTGATTGCGAGGTTGTTCGCCTCGGTCGCGCCGCTGGTGAACACGATCTCGCGGGCCCCGGTCCGGTCGTCGACGTCCACCCCGAGCAGGGACGCGACCTGGTTCCGCGCCCGCAGCACGGCCGCGGCGGCCGCGTGACCGAACCCGTGCGACGTGCTGGCCGCGTTCCCGAACGCCTCGAGGAAGTACGGCCGCATCGCCTCGAACACCCGCTCGTCGACGGGGGTTGTCGCGCAGTGGTCGAGGTAGACGGGGCGGGTCGGTACGGCGGTCACGGCGATCCACTCCAAGTGCGGTTGGTCCGCCCTTACGCCCCGCGGCCGGGGCGGGCCGGCGCGGGCGGTGCGGATGTTCCGATCATACCCGCGTCGGCGGGGAACCGAACGGCGGCCGGGGCGTTACCGCCACGGCCGCGCGGTGCTATGGTCGGAGATGGAGGAACGGATGAACGACAGGGACCGAGGGAGACCGGAAACCCTACAGGCCGCAAGTGCAGAGGCCGGCGGAACGGCCGTGTCCGTGAACGTCCGTAAGCTCGCCACGCTGGCCGTGTGGGCGATCGCGACGGTCCTCGCGCTTCGGTTCTTTACGGCGGTGAAGGTCGTGTTGCTAGGCGTGCTGGCCGCGGCGGCGGTGGCGTGCCTGCTGCGGCCCGCGGCCCGACGGCTGCCGTGGCACCGGGGGCTCAGTGCAGTGGTCGTCGGCGTCGGGTTCGTCGCCGTGCTGGCCGGCCTGCTGGCGGGCATCGGGCTGCTGGTGGCCAAGCCGGTCGGCGAGCAGCTCAAGAACTTGCCGGACGCGCGGCAGAGCCTCGACGCCTCGCTCCGCGGGCTGAGCGGCCGTTTCGATGTGTCGCCGCCGGTCGACACCGGCACATTGTTGAGCCAGGCCGGCAGCCTGCTCGGGTCCGTCGGGTCGCTGGCTGCCACGACCGGGCAGGCGGTGATCGGGGTCGCGGTCGCGCTGGCCCTCGTGCTGATCGGGTCGATCTATCTGCTGGCCGAGCCGCGGGACGAGTTGCTGGGTCCCGTCCTGCCCGCGCTCCCGCCGCACGGCCGGGCGCAGCTGACAGCCGCCCTGGACGAGCTGGAGCCGAAGCTGCGGGGGTGGCTGCTGGGGACGATGGTCAGCATGGCGTGCGTCGGGCTGGTGTCGTGGGCCGGGTACGCGCTGGCGGGGCTAAAGTTCGCGATCCCGCTCGCGCTCGTGGCGGCGTTGGGCGAACTGGTGCCGACGGTGGGTCCGATCCTCGGCGGCGTGGTCGCCGTGCTGTTCGCCACCACGCAGGGTTCGGGGCAGGTCGCCGGGGCGGTCGCCACGTGGGCGGTGGTGCAGACGCTCGAGTCGTACGTGATCACGCCACTGGTGATGCGGCGGGCGGTGAAGATGCCGGCCATCGTCACCCTGTTCAGCGTGATCTTATGGGGCGAGGTGTTCGGGGCGGCGGGCCTTTTGATGGCCGTCCCGCTCAACCTGCTCCTGTGGTCGCACTTCAAACACCTGGTGATGGGCGGGAATGCCGTCAACTCCGCCCGCGACCGCAGCTCGGCCGGCCGCGGCGGATCGGACGATGACCTGTCGGAGGCGGAAGCCCACCCGACCTGACGGGTGCGGGTCAGGCCCGTTGGGGGGCGGGCGTCCCGGCCACCCGAGGGGTGCCGCCGGGCTTCGTCGCCGTCGACTTGGCCGGCGGCGGAGGTGGCGGCTTCCAATGGCGGAACTGAGAGGTGGCAGCCTGCAGCAACGCCTCGTGCGGGCCGACGTCCGACGGGAGGTCGGCCGGATACGCGACCACCACCGGGCCGTCGAACCCGACACCGCGGAGGCGGGCCGCCAACGTCTTCAGCGGCAGGTCCCCCTCGCCCGGGCGGCAAAGCGACTCGACGCGGCGACCGCCGGCCGGGCCGGCGAGGCGGGCGTCGCGGAGCACGACCAGCCGGATCCGGCTGTTCAGCGTGGGGACGGACAGGCCCGGCTCCTCGCCAGCGACGGCCGCCGCCAGCGGATCCCAGGCGACGCCGAGGGCGGGGTGGTCGGCTTGGTCGATCACCCGCCACAGCGGCCCGGCCATGCGGAAGGCCAGCGCGTTCCGCACGAGCAGGGTGGTGCCGGCACCGGCGGCGTGGTCGGCGAGCGGGACGAGCCAGTCGGCGACGCGGACGGCCGCTTCCGCCAGCGCCGACCCGGGCGGGACGGCCGCGACGAGCACCCGCACGAACGGGCACCGGAGCCGCCCGGCCAAGTCGATCGCCCGCCGCAGCGCGTCCGCCGTCGCCGCGTTCCGGCCGGCCGCCCCGGCGTCCCCGCCGGCGTCGAACCAGGCCGGGACCGAAAGGCCGACCAGCCGGACCCCGTCCCGCTCGAATACCAGCTTGACGAAGTCCCGCTCGGACAACACGGTGCCGGCGGCCGGGTCGTCGCCGGCGACATTCGGCAGGTGAACCTCCAGCCCGTCGTAACCGAGGTCCCGCGCCGAGGCCGTGGCGACCGGCAGGCTCAGGGCGGGGGCGACGGCGGTGTTGAAGGCGAACAGCATGCGCGGGCTTGTTGGGCGAAAGCGACCTTGGATCGCTCCAACCGTAAGGGAACTAAGGAGCCGCGACCGCCAGGGAGCGGGGGAGTAAGACGCGGCCCGTGCTTCGGTACCGGCCGCGTCTTACTCCTCCGCTCCTCGACGGCCACGGCTCCTTCACGGCGTCCCTACATCTAACCTATTCCGTCGCGTGCGACGATCCGGTCGCGTCGTCAATTCGCCGGATCAGCGGCCAGTCATTTTTGTAGTTCGCCGAGACAAACTTGGTGGGCGTGCCGGTGCCGGCCCCGCCGATTCGGTGTTCCAGCGGCGTGCCCTTCCAGTCGAACGACGTGATCGCCTCCCGCACCTTCTTCGCCAGCTCGGGCGTCAAGTTGTACGCGTACCCGAGGCCCGCAGTGGGGAACTTCTCCGACTCGTACACCGACCGGTAGTCGCCCTGCGATACGGTGCCGGCCGCCAGCGCGCGGCCGAGCATGTCGTCGGCCACGGCGGCGACCTTGTACTTCTTCGCCTTGATCCCGGCGATCGACTCCTCGTGCCCGCCGGAGTACCGCCACGTGTAGTCCTGGCTCGGCAGCAGCCCGAAGTCGCCGCGCAGCACGACGATCGCCGCCTTGTATCCCGAGTTGCTCGCCGTCTCAGTGAACGCCAGCTCCGACCCCTTCACGTCGGCCGGCGACTTGAGCGGTGAGTCCGCCGGGACGATCAGCCGCATCCGCGTCAGCCCCGACCCGTCCGGCGTCGGCAGGATGGCGACCGGCACGAACCCGCACGCGTTCACGGCCTTGGGGACGCTGCCGGTGTTCAGCCCCGTCACCTGGAGCTTGCCCTCCCGCAACGCCTTTAGCTGGTCCTTCACGTCCGTCAGCGAAGTGTCGTACTTCACCGGCTTGCCGGTCACCTTCGACAGGTGGTCGACGAACGGCTGCCAGTCCTTAGCGTAGTCGGCCGCCTCGTCGACGGCGATGTACGAGAACGTGAGCTCCGGCGGGTCGACGAGCAGCTTCGGGTCGGTCGGCGGGTCGGCAACAAGGTCGCCGTCGGCGTCGGTGAACCGGGCGGCCAGCCGGTTGGTCACCGGTGCCCCGAGCCCGGTCAGCTTCAGCATGAGTTGGGCGTGCTCGTCGGCCGACTGCTGTTGCGGTCCGCGGACCCGCATCAGGTACAGCCCGCCGAGCACGCCGGCCGCCGGCACGAGGACCAGCAGGGCGAGCAGGATGATCGACGTCCGGCCGGACCGAGACCGGACGGGCGCAAGCGGTTGGGCTGCGTGAGGCGCGCGGGGGTTGTGGGTCATGGGGGCGTTCGCTTGGAAAACCAGACTTGCCTCGGTTGGTTCACCCCCATCGTCGCGTGAACCGGCCGGCGTGTGCAAGCGGAAACCCGGTCTCCCCCGAACGCGGGGGCGGGCGGCACCCCGGCTCGCCGCCTCGGTCACCGAAGGTACGGCAGCAGCGCGTCGTGGAACCGCTCTGCCGCCTCGACATGCGGAATGTGGCCGACCCCCTCTAGCTCGACCAGGCGGGCGTTCGGGATGTCCTTCGCCGCCTCCCGGCCGAGGCGGGGGTAGTCGCCGAGCGCCGCCCGCGCCGCCTCGGGGGCAAACGCCCGGCCCAGCGCGGTCCGGTCGGCCTGCCCGATCACGAGCAGCGTCGGGACCGCGACCAGCGGGAACTCGTGCCGCACGGGCTGCTGGTAGATCATCTGGTACGTCAATGCCGACGCCTGCGCCCACCGCGGGAACTCGCCGCTGAGCGCGACCCGGGCGGCCGGCTCGACGAGCCGGTCCCACTCCGGCCGCCACTCGGTGTGGGCGAAGTACGCGGTCTTGAAGTACGCCCGCACCGCGTCTCCGCTCTGCTTTAGCTCCGATTGGTAGACGTCCTCGGTCGTGCGGGGCGGCACGCCCTTCGCCCGCCAGTCCTCCAGCCCGATCGGGTTCTCCAGCACGAGTCGCGTCACCCGCCGCGGGTGCGTGCGGGCGAATCGGACGGCGAGCATCCCGCCCATCGAATGCCCGACGACGGCGGCCCGCTCGACGCGGAGGTGGTCGAGGAGGGCGGCCGTGTTGGCCGCCAGCAAGTCGAAGCTGTAGGCGACGTCCGGCTTCCCGCTCTTGCCGAAGCCGACCTGGTCCGGCACGACCACCCGGTGCCCCGCGGCGGTCAGGGCGGCGATCGTGTCGGCCCAGTACGCGCCGCCGAAGTTTTTGCCGTGCAGGAGGACGACGACATCGGGGGCGGGATTCGTCGTGGCCGGGGCAGGCGCGCCCGGCTGCCGGCCGGCCGGGGGCACGTCCATGTACGCCATCCGCACGTCCTGCCCGTCGATCGTCAGCGGCAGGAACCGGACCGGGTGCGGGTAGGCGAAGGCTTCGAGCCCGATGCCGAGCGGCTGGTCGAATGCTGGCCGGGTCGCGGGCACCGTGGCCTGCGGCACCTCGGCGGGGCGGGCCACCGACGCCGTGCCGGCCACGATCAGCAGGACGAGCGATGCGGAGAGCCCGCGGCAGCGGGGCGGTGTGCGTAGGGCCATGTCGCAGCTTAGGTCCCGCGGCCGGCCGGGCGGGGCCGGGATTTCCGGTCGCTTTGACACCCCCGGCGGCGGTCACTAGACTGCCCGGCTCGATTTTTCCAGAGCTTTGCGACCCCGCGGCCCGTCCCCCGAGTGTGGCGGCCGGCAGCCGGCGCGGTCCCCGGAGGTATGACGCGATGGCTGAGCCGCTGAAGATGGTGTACGAGAAGGACGCCCCGCTCGACGGCCTTAAGGGCAAGACGGTGGCCATCATCGGGTTCGGGTCGCAGGGCCACGCCCACGCCCAGAACATGCGGGACAGCGGGCTGAAGGTGATCGTGGCCAACCGCCGGGACTCGGCCAACGGCCGGCTCGCGATCGAGAAGGGGTTCGACCCGACGAGCGTCGAGGACGCGGTCAAGGCCGCCGACCTCGTCATCCTCACCCTCCCGGACGAGGTCCAGCCGGAGGTGTACGAGAAGAGCGTCGCCCCGTTCCTCAAGGCCGGCAAGACGCTCGGCGTCACCCACGGGTTCAACGTCCACTTCAAGACGATCGTCCCGCCGGCGGACGTCGACGTGATCCTCGTCGCCCCCAAGGGCCCGGGGCACCTCGTCCGCAGCGAGTTCGAGAAGGGCGGCGGGGTGCCGTGCCTGCTCGCCGTCCACCAGGACGCCAGCGGCACCGCCCGGGCGACCGGGCTGGCGTGGGCGAACGGCGTCGGCGGGGCCCGTAGCGGCATCATCGAGACGACGTTCAAGGACGAGTGCGAGACCGACCTGTTCGGCGAGCAGGCCGTCCTGTGCGGCGGGCTCGCGTCGCTCATCAAGGCCGGGTTCGAGACGCTCACCGAGGCGGGCTACCCGCCGGAGATGGCGTACTTCGAGTGCGTCCACGAGGTGAAGCTGATCGTCGACCTCATCTACCAGGGTGGGCTCGACTACATGCGGTACAGCATCAGCAACACGGCCGAGTACGGCGACCTGACCCGCGGCCCCCGCGTGGTCAACGCCGACACCAAGGCCGAGATGAAGAAGATCCTGACGGAGATCCAGACCGGCCAGTTCGCCCGCGAGTTCCGCGAGGAGTACAAGGGCGGGATGAAGAACTTCAAGCGGCTGTACGAGGCCGACAACAGCCACCCGGTCGAGGTGACCGGCCGGCACCTGCGGAAGATGATGCCGTGGCTGAAGGCGAAGGAGCCGCCGAAGGCCTGAGCGGCCGGCGGGCACTGCCCGCCGCGGCGGATCAAGATGCAAAAACGAGAGGGCCGCGACAGTCGATGTCGCGGCCCTCTCGTTTTTGCTCCTCGCACCGCGTTTCCGCCGCCTGGAAATCAGAGGGGCCACGACCGTCAGGGAGCGGAGGAGCAAGACGCGGCCGGTGCTCGCGCACGGTCCGCCTTCCGCTCCGCCGCTCCCTGACGGTCGCGGCTCCTTTGGGACGATCTTGTACTGTTCCTATTCCTCGGTCAGCCGCGACCCGTCCCGCAGTCGAACAATGCGAGCCGTCCCGTCGGGCAGCGAAACGCGGGCGGCGGCCGTGTACCCGCCGTCGGCGGCGATCACCTCGACCGGCACCGCCAAACCGCCCGCGGCAGGGTCGTCCAGCCCCAGCTCCGCGGCCGACCGGGCGTACCCTCCGGCCGCTTGCTTGAACGCCCGCTGCCGGTAGTACGCGCCCATCACCGCGTCCCGCGCCGGCCGGAGCGGGTCCGGGCGAAACGTCGCGGTCGCCGGCGAGGCCGAGAACTGGATGGTCCCCCACCGTTCCGGCCGGTGCGTGTCGACCACGCCGATCGGCGACCACATCGAGAACGCCGCCGGGCGGACCTCCCGCGGCACCTTCCGGTACGCGCCGTCGACCACCTCCAGGCCCCACTGGACGCGGGAGAAGTTCGCCCGCCACTGCTGTCCGTCCGCCGGCGGGCACGGCCGGCCGCCGGCGTACGGCCGCAGCGCCGCCCACGGCATCGCCACCTCCACCGACCACCCGCGGTCCGGCCCGCCCGCCGGGGCGTTCAGCGTCCCGTCCACGTGCACGGCCGACCGCAGCCCCGGCAGCTCCGCCGGGTCCGTCGGCTTGCCGCCGTCGCGGTAAGGCTTGGACAGGGACAACTGCCACGTCGTGTTCAGGGCGTTAACCTCGAACTCGTAGTAGTTCTGCCGGTCGCCGTCCGGGTCCAGGAACACCTCGAACGCGTTGTCGAGGTAGATGGCCGTGTTCCGCTTCGTGATCGACGCCCAGACGTCCGGCTCCTCCAACTCGGCCAGCACGTACATCGCGTCGTCATCCCACAGCATCTTGACGCGGGTCCGCAGCCGCGGGGCCGGCCGGCCAACGACGCCCTGGATGTCGGCGAAGTCCTCGGTCCACGCCGCCGCCGCCCACGCCGGCTCGTCGCCCCGGCCGTCGATCGTGACGGGCGACGGGGCGCGGCCGCACAGGTACCCCCGCGGCTCGATCCCCCGCATCACCGCCCAGTCGCCGTCGAGGTCAGACCCGCGGGTCGCCGGCCCGGCGGCGGTCGTTGTCGTGGCGACTGCGGGCCGGCCGGCCGGCTCGGCCGATGTCGTTCGCGCCGTCGGCAGGACGGCCGCCGCTGCCGCCGAGGCAAGGGCGACGCGCGCGAACCGGCCGCGTAACGGCTGGCGGTTCGGGAGCGAGAAGCGGGGCGTCTGGAGCGGGAAGCGGGGCATCCCTTGATATTACGGCTCAAAGGCCGCCGCCGCCGCCGCTGGGCGGTACCAACCCGCCCAACCGCCTACGCGGTCGGAGAGAGGGCAGGACAGTAGGCAGGCAAAGAACTCACTTGCCTATCAAACCAGTACGCCCTGCTCTGTCCGGACCCTTAATTCCGACCGGCCGCCAACCCCGCTCTCGTCGCGAGAACGCGGTTCCGACGCGGTGGGTTGGGAGGGTCCGGACAGAGCAGTGATTTCGCCATTTTGTCCTCAGGGCGACGGCGGCGTGCCGGTCCGCGTCGGGAGCGGGGACCGGCGGCTCCGGGCGGCCGCCACCCACCGGCGGGCGTACACGGAACCGACCCGGACCGCGGCCAGCCCGACGGCGGCGCACACGATCACTAGGGCGGCCGTCAGCAAAAAGCCCATCAGGTCGCGGAGCAGCGTGAGCAGGCCGTACAGGGTCAGCCCGGCGACCATCAGGGCGGCGGCGACCCGCACGACCCGCTGGCGGACGAGCGGCGGGACGGCCGCGTAGCCCGCCGCC
>JAQGHJ010000927.1 GCA_028288905.1 Phycisphaerales bacterium
CGGGGTCGGGTACCTGCTCGGCCAGTTCGACAACCGACAGCACGTGCTGGCCGTCGCGGGCCGCGGGGAGGACGCGTCGTACTTCGCCGGGATGGACGCGCTGGCCGTCTACGCCTTGCTCCAGGCCGGGCAGGCGACGGACGACCCGCGGCTGGCGGTCGGCGGGCCCGAGGGCCGGGCCATGCTCGACGCGGTCAAGGCCCTGCCGGCCACCGGGTCGTACCAGACGTACGCCCGCGGCCTCCGGGCCGCCTGCTTGGCACTGTTCAACCGCCCGGCCGACCTGAAGGTGCTGAAGGAGGACGCGGACTGGCTGCTCGGGACGACCGACGGCGGGGCGTACACGTACGACGGGCCGTTCCGCCCGCTCGGGCAGCGGGGGACGTACGCCAGCCGGAACGGGGCCTGGGACAACTCCAACAGCCAGTACGGGCTGCTCGGCGTGTGGTCGGCGACCGAGGCCGAGCCGCGGGTCGAGGTCCCGCTGGCGTACTGGCGGGCGGTCGCCCGGCACTGGACGACGCACCAGTCCCCGGACGGGCAGTGGGGGTACGTCGGGAACCAGGGTGGGCAACTGACGATGACGTGCGCCGGGATCGCGTCGCTGTTCGTCGCCCACGAGTACGACGTCCCGCCGCTGGCCGCGTCGGGCGACGCGACCGTCGGGCGGGACCCGTACCCGCCGGCCCTGCGGCGCGGGCTGGCGTGGTTCGAGACGGCGAACAACGCCGTCTCCCTCCCGGACGGCGGGTCGTGGTGGGGGTACGGGCTGTACGGGATTGAGCGGGTCGGGCTGGCCAGCGGGTTCAAGCAGTTCGGGTCCCACGATTGGTACCGGGAACTGTCCGCCCGGGTGCTCCGCCGCCAGCGGGAGGACGGGTCGTGGGGGGACGGGGTGGTCGACACGTCGTACGCCGTCCTGTTCCTGTCCCGCGGCCGGCACCCGGTGATGATGAACAAGCTGCGGTTCGACGGCACCCCGGCCGCCCGCGGGTACTGGGCGAACCGCCCGCGGGACCTGGCGAACCTGACCCGGTTCACCGCCCGCCAGATCGAGCGGCCGCTGAACTGGCAGGTCGTCAGCGCCGACGTCCCGTGGACCGACTGGGCGGACAGCTCGATCCTGTACGTCGCCAGCCACCGCCCGCCCCCGTTGGACCGGGAGCAGGAGGAGAAGATGCGGCGGTTCGCCCTGGCCGGCGGGCTGATCTTCACCCACGCCGACGGGGGCGTCCCGGCGGCCGCGGACGGGGCCCGCGGCCGCGGCCCCAACGGCGAGCCGCTGACGTTCGACGCCTGGGCCCGGGACCTGGCCGGGCGGCTGTTCCCGAGGTACACGCTCGCCCCGGTCCCGGACGCCCACCCGCTCTGGTCCAGCGTGTACCCGCTGACCAACCGCCGGGAGCTGTGGGGCGTGAGCAACGGCAGCCGGCTGTTGATGGTCCACGCCCCGCAGGACGTAGCCCTGCCGTGGCAGCAGCGGCTGGACCGGGCGTTCGAGGCCAAGGCCGGTGTGGCCCCGCGGGCGGCGGCCGGCCCGAGCGACCCGGGGTCCGAGCCGACCGCCCGGGCCGCCGCCGTCCTGGCCCCGTTCCAGTTCGGGCTGAACCTGTTCGTGTACGCGGCCGGCAAGCGAGACCTGCGCAACCGGCTGGACTCGGCGTGGGTGCCGGAGCCGGCGACGCCGGCGGTCGACGCGGTCCCGCTCGCCCGGCTCGAGCACGCCGGGAACTGGGACCCGGAGCCGGCGGCGTGGGAGCGGTACGCGAACTGGCTGCACCGGGCGACGGGGACCCGGGTCGTCCCCAAGCGCGTACGGATGGCCGACCTGACGGCCGCCGCCGCCGCCGACCTGCCCCTGGCCCACCTGACCGGGACGGCCCGGGTCGGGTTCACCGACGCCGACGTCGCCGGGCTGCGGGCGTACGTCCGGGGCGGCGGGGTCGTGCTGGTCGACCCGACCGGCGGGCTGAACGAGTTCTACAGCGAGGTGGTCGGCGGGACCGACCCGGCCGACGGGTTGCTGGCCCGGGCGTTTCCCGGCGTCGACCCGCGGACGGTCGACCTGAGCCACCCGCTGCTGACCGCGTCCGCCCCGGGCATGGAGGACTGCCGCAAGCCGCGGGTCCGGCTGTACACCCGCGACCGGTCCGGGCTGGCGGTGGCAACGGTGCAGATGCTCGTCCCCGACGCCCGGCCGGGGACCGGGGCGGTGATCGTCACCAGCCTGGACCTCACGAGCGGGCTGCTCGGGACGAACGCCTGGGGCATCCAGGGGTTCGAGCCGAAGTACGCCCAGAACCTGGTGAAGAACGTGATCTTCTGGACACTAGACGGCCGGCGGCAGAAGCCGTGACCGAGGGCGTGTGCCAGACCTCTGGCACCTTCGCTTGCTGTTCGGCGGGGAACCGGAAGGGTCGGGACGGCTGGACGTGGTACCCGGTGGGACGAGTGCTGGCGTCGCGGGCTTGAGAGAACAACCGGATCCGCGACGTCCCGCTCGGCCCCGGCGTGCCGACCGTTCCCGGCGTGCCGGGCGACGGGGTTGTAAGGCCGGGCGGCGGCCCCGGGCGGCCCCGGTCCGGCGGAATGGCGTGGTGCGCAGTCGAGGTACTAGGTAAACTCCGCATGCGGCGGCGTTGGCAAGGCAGTTTGCGGAGTTCCACCCATCTCGAAGGGCTGTTAACGGCGAGGGGTCTAAGGATCGGTCGGGCCGGGCGTTAGTTCCCGTCCCGGGCGGTCGTCTCGCGGCCGGAACCCGAGTTGGGCGGCCTGCGGCCTCGGCCCCAGCGGCTCGCTCGCCCTCGTCCCCAGCACGGTAGGAGTGCCATGACGTCAGGAAGCACCGGATCGGTCGGCGGGGATCGCGGGCGAGGGACGGTGGCGGGCGGTCGGCGGTCCCAGGGCCGAAGGTTCTCGCCGGGTCGGCCCGGTTGGGCGACGGCGGCGGCGGCCGTGCTGTTGGGGGCGTCGGCCGCCGCGGTTGCGGCGGCGAAGGAAAAGGAAAAGCCCGCCGCCCCCGCGGCCAAGCCGGCCGCCGCCCCGGCGACGAAGCCGGCGGCCCCCGCCCGCCCGGCGTTCACGGCGACCGGCCGCCCGTTCCCCGTCCCGGTCCCGCCGGACCCGACCGTCCTGACCGACGCGATGATCGACAACGCGATCCGCCAGGGCTCCGACTGGCTGCTCAAGCAGTTCGACCCGAAGACCCACGTCGTCATGCCCGGCGAGAAGGCCGAGGCCAAGGGCGACCAGAGCTTCGAGGGCGGGCTCCAGGCGCTGGCCGTCTACGCCCTGCTGCAGAGCGGGCTGGCGATCGAGGACAAGCGACTGGAACTGAAGAACCCGGACATGCTGGCCCGGGTCGACGCGCTGATCAAGTTCAACCTCAGCAACGGGTCGAAGCAGACGTACGCGTACGGGCTGCGGTCGACCGCGCTGGCGCTGTTCGTCAGCCAGATCCCCGACCCGGCCGAGCAGAAGGCGGACACGAAGGGCCCGCCGGCCCAGCTCACCGAGCTGCAGCAGCGGCGGCAGGCCGCCGTCGACCGGCTGATCGCCGACGCCCAGTGGTGCGTGATGGCGACCAAGGACGGCGGGTACCACTACGTCAAGGGGTCCGGCACCCCGACGTCCCTCGACGCGCTGGCCGAGTACTACACGAAGCTCAAGGCGTCCGGCCGGCTCCCGACGGCCACGGATTACGACAACTCGACGAGCCAGTACGGGCTGCTCGGGGCGTGGTCGGCGGCCGAGGCGGGGGTGAAGGTCCCGATCCCGTATTGGGATCTGGTGACGAACCATTGGCGGATCAAGCAGCTGTCGACCGGGCAGTGGGAGTACGAGTCCGGCAAGGGCGCGACGACGAACATGACGACGGCCGGGGTGGCCAGCGCCCTGGTCGCGTACGAGTACAGCGAGATGGTGGCCAACGCCGGGTCGGTCGGGAAGGAGCCGTACAACGCGACGATCAAGAAGGGGCTCGCCTGGCTCGAGAAGGGAAACAACGGGATCTCGGCCGGCAACGGGTACGGGTACTACGGGGTCGAGCGGGTCGGGCTCGCCAGCGGGTACAAGTTCTTCGGGGCCAACGACTGGTACCGGTACTACGCCCGGAAGCTGGTGGACATTCAGGCGAAGGCCAAAACCCCGAATTGGCCGTCCAGCGCGTTCTACGGCGAGGTCCCGGAGACGGCGTACAACCTGCTGTTCCTGAGCCGCGGGCGGCACCCGATCCTGATGAACAAGCTGCGGTTCGACGGGGACGGCAAGACGCCGACGTTCTGGGCGAACCGCCCGCAGGACGCGGCCGCGCTGGCCAAGACCGTGTCGAAGCAGATCGAGAAGCCGCTGAACTGGCAGGTCGTGAACGTCGCCAGCCCGTGGGAGCAGTGGACGGACGGCCCGATCCTGACGCTCGCGAGTCACGTGCCGGTCAAGTTCTCGGACGGCGACCTGGAGAAGATCCGCAGCTACGTCGAGGCGGGCGGGATCCTGTACACGCAGGCGGACGGCGGGTCGCCGGCGTTCGACCGGTTCGCCCACCAGCTGTGCAAGGACCTGTTCAAGCGGGAGCTGACGGCGGTCCCGGCCAACCACCCGCTGTACACGAATGAGTCGGTGTTCCGGATCCAGCCGCCGGTGCCTCTGAAGATGGCGACGAACGGCAGCCGGGTGCTGATGGTCCACAGCAACGTCGACCTGGCCAAGAGCTGGCAGGCCCGGGACGACGGGCCGAAGGCGGCCCCGCACCAGCAGCTGGCGGTGAACCTGTTCACGTACGCCAACGGCAAGCTCGGGTACCGGAACCGGCTC
>JAQGHJ010000934.1 GCA_028288905.1 Phycisphaerales bacterium
GGGGGTCGGGGCGATCCGGGGGGGGGTGCTCGGCGAGTCGAGCGGGACGTCGATCCCGGTCGCCGTCGCCGGCGGGGTGCTTGCCGGGGCCGTCGCTTGGCCGCTGACGAAGTACGCCGTCGCCGTCATGGGCGGGCTGTACGGGGCGCTGGTGGCCGCCACGCTCTGGCGGCTGGCCGGGCAGGACCCCCGGTTCACCTGGGCCGGGGCCATGACCGGGGCCGTCACGGGCGGGCTGCTCTGCTTCATCGTGTTCAACTACTGCGTGATGGCCTACACCAGCCTCCAGGGGGCCACCATGGTCATCTTTGGCATCCTCGGGCTGCTGTTGAAGTACCAGGACGTGGCTCCGGACATCGGCCGGTACCTGTCCGTCCGCCCGTTCGTGCTGCCGCTGTTCGTGTTCATCCCGACGGTGCTCGGGACGATGTTCCAGCAAAGCGGGACGATCGCCGCCAAGCCCAAGCCGGCCGGCGGGCCCATGGGCGGGCCGCAGAAGAAGTGACCCGGCCACACGCCGGTCGCTCGACCTCCGCGCCAAGCCGAGCACCTTCGGCAGATCCACAACGCCCCGAAGTGACAGGGGCTTCCAGGCCTTGCGTACGCCACTCTTAGCTTTGCGGGGGCGGGTGCCGCAACGGGCCGCCAACCGGTCAGATCCGCCCGCACCAGCTGGAAGCCCGTGTCACTGACACCGGTTTCGTATTCTCATTCTGTCCAGCCCGCCTCGCGGAACCGCCGGGATAGTAGAGCCGCCGCGTGCTGCCACTTTTGATCGGTCGGGCCATCTCGGCACCGCCTTTGGCAGCGGGACAATCCGGCCCGTGCCGGGACGCGTTTCCGCCGCCGATCCACGCCACGCTGACGGCTCCTAAGGTGCACTATCTTAGGGGCTTACGCGCTCAGCTTAGCGTCACTTTCCGCCTGTCCACCCACGCCTTCTGGCACATTCGTTGCAATAGAATCTGCAGTCCGGGACACGGTGTGTTCCCCGCCAGCGTTCCTGATTTGCGGTTCGAGAGATGGCGGGACGACTACCCCCGGCTTGGAGGTCATCCCATGCGATTAGACAAACTCACCAATAAAGCCCGCGAAGCCGTCATCGGCGCTCAGGAGACGGCCCAGCAACGAAACCACCCCGAGATCCTCCCGCTGCACGTGCTGCACGCCCTCGTCGAAGAGACGGACGGCGTCATGCAGCCGCTGCTGCAGAAGCTCTCGGTAAACCTCCCGCGCGTCCGCCAGATCGTGACCGGCGAGCTCGACCGTCTGCCGTCGGCCACCGGCACCCAGCTCGGCGTCAATCGGGCGACGAACGACGTGTTCGCCCAAGCCCAGAAGGAGGCGGACCAGCTCAAGGACCAGTTCGTCTCCACCGAGCACCTGCTCATCGCGCTGACGAAGGTGCCGAGCGAGGCGAAGGAGATCCTGTCGGTCAACGCCGTGAACACGGACGCGATCCTGGCGGCGCTAAAGGACGTCCGCGGCGGCCAGAGCGTGACGGACGAGTCGCCCGAGCAGAAGTACCAGGCCCTGCAGAAGTACGGCCGGGACCTCGTCGAGGCCGCCCGGGCCGGCAAGCTCGACCCGGTGATTGGCCGGGACGAGGAGATCCGCCGGACCATGCAGGTGCTGAGCCGGCGGACGAAGAACAACCCGTGCCTGATCGGCGAGCCGGGCGTCGGCAAGACGGCGATCGTCGAGGGGCTGGCCATCCGGATCGTCGAGGGCGACGTCCCGGACGTGCTGAAGGACAAGCGGATCGTCGCGCTCGACATGGGCGCGCTGATCGCCGGGGCGAAGTACCGCGGCGAGTTCGAGGACCGGCTCAAGGCCGTCATCAAGGAGGTGACCGGAAGCGCGGGGCGGGTCATCCTGTTCATCGACGAGCTGCACACGGTCGTCGGGGCCGGCAAGAGCGACGGGGCGATGGACGCCGGCAACCTGCTGAAGCCGGCCCTTGCCCGCGGCGAGCTGCGGACGATCGGGGCGACGACGCTCGACGAGTACCGCAAGTACATCGAGAAGGACCCGGCCCTGGAGCGGCGGTTCCAGCCGGTGAAGGTCGGCGAGCCGAGCGTCGAGGACACGATCGCCATCCTCCGCGGGCTCAAGCCGCGGTACGAGACGCACCACAAGATCCGCATCACCGACGCGGCCCTCGTCGCGGCCGCGCAGCTGTCGGACCGGTACATCGCCGACCGCTTCCTGCCGGACAAGGCGATCGACCTCATGGACGAGGCGAGCAGCCGGCTGGCGCTGGAGAACCAGAGCTTCCCCGAGGAGATCGACCGACTCATCCGCCGCAAGGCCCAGCTGGAGCTGGCGACGAAGCAACTGGCGACAGAGAAGGAGGCCGACGCCGTCCGCCGCCGGGACGAGCTCGCCGCCGAGCTGGTCGACGTCGAAAAGGACTTGGCCGACCTGAAGGGCCAGTGGGAGATGGAGAAGGGCGGGCTCGGCGACCTGAGCACCATGCGAGACGAGCTGGTCCGCCGCCGCGAGGCGTACGACCGGCAGTCGAAGCACATCCAGAACCAATTCCGCCAGGGCGTTCGGGTGCCCGAGCAGGAACTGCTGAAGCTGGCCGACGAGGAGAAGGCGCTGAAGCAGATGGCCGCCAGGATCGACGCACTAGAGAAGACCGGTGACCAGCGGCCGACCCGCGCGCGACTGCTGAAGGACCAGGTCGACGCCGAGGAGATCGCCGAGGTCGTCAGCCGCTGGACCGGCGTGCCGGTCAACCGCATGCTCGAGGGCGAGCGGGAAAAGCTGCTGAAGATGGAGGCCCGGCTCGGACTGCGGGTGATCGGCCAGGAGGACGCCGTCCGGGCCGTGTCCGACGCCGTCCGCCGGAACCGCGCGGGGCTCGGCGACCCGAACCGCCCGATCGGGTCGTTCCTGTTCCTCGGGCCCACCGGCGTCGGCAAGACGGAGCTGTGCAAGGCGCTGGCCGAGTTCCTGTTCGACGACGAGACCGCGATGGTCCGGATCGACATGAGCGAGTTCATGGAACAGCACAGCGTGGCCCGGCTGATCGGCGCCCCGCCCGGGTACGTCGGGTACGAGGAGGGCGGCCGGCTGACCGAGGCGGTCCGCCGCAAGCCGTACAGCGTCATCCTGTTCGACGAGGTCGAGAAGGCCCACCGGGACGTGTTCAACGTGCTGCTGCAGGTGCTGGACGACGGCCGGCTGACGGACGGCCAGGGCCGAACGGTCGACTTCAAGAACGCCGTGATCGTGATGACGAGCAACATCGGCTCGCAGCAGATCATGGACCTCGGCTCTAAGGGGGCCGAGGAGTGGGAGGTCGAGGCGGCGGTGAAGGACCTGCTGAAGCAGTTCTTCCGCCCGGAGTTTTTGAACCGGATCGACGAGACGATCGTGTTCCACCCGCTCGGGAAGGACCAGCTGACCCGGATCGTCGACGTGCAGCTGGCCGGTCTGACGAAGCGACTGGCCGCCCGGCACATCGGCGTCCGGCTGACGGACGACGCCAAGCGGCTGCTGGCCGACGAGGGGTACGACCCGCAGTACGGGGCCCGACCGCTGCGGCGGGTGATCCAGCAGCGGATCGAGAACCCGCTGGCCAAGCGGATCCTCGGCGGCGGGTTCGCCGACGGGGACACGATCGAGATCGACGCCGACGACGCCCGGCGGGAGTTCACGTTCGCGCTGGCGGGCGACGAAGCTTCCGCCGAGCCGGCGGTGGCGGGGCACTCGTAATCCTGGGCGGCGGCCGGGCCGTTCCAGGCTCGGCCGCGGTCAGAAGCATATTATTATCGCTAGCCGACATACGGGGCGGGCGGACATCAGGTCCGCCCGCCCCGTTCCGTTGCGGTACCCTGCCCGTCCGTTAGCCGGCTCGCCGCCGGACCGTCCTCGCAACAAGACGACCGCCCCATGACGACCCGCACCGCCGCCACACCCCTCGCCTCGGTCCGCGCGGTGACGGTGGCGTTTTGCGCAGCGTTCGTGGCACTGGCGGCCCTGCAGGGGTGGCTCTACTACCGAATGGCCGACCGGGAAGGGGCGGACCGGCGGCAGGAGCAGTCGCAGCAGGTCCAATTGGGTTTGGAGGCGCTTTTGGCCGACGTGCAGCGGGCGGGAACCGCCGCCCGTCACTTCGCCGCGACCGGTGTGGAGAAGGAGCGGACGTCGTACGCCGCCGCGGCCGCGGTCGTGCCCGCTCACTTGGCGGATATCCGGGCCGCCGCCGCGGCCGACCCGGCGGCAACGGCGGAC
>JAQGHJ010000940.1 GCA_028288905.1 Phycisphaerales bacterium
ACAACAAGGCGTACCTCCGCCCGGAGACGGCCCAGGGCATCTTCCTGAACTTCAAGAACGTCGTCGACACGACCCGCGTGAAGATGCCGTTCGGCGTCGCCCAGGTCGGCAAGAGCTTCCGCAACGAGGTGACCCCGCGGAACTTCATCTTCCGGTCCCGCGAGTTCGAGCAGATGGAGATGGAGTGGTTCTGCGCCCCGGACGAGGCGCTGAAGTGGTACGACTTCTGGAAGCACGAGCGGATGAAGTGGTGGGAGTCGCTCGGCGTGGCCAAGGAGAAGCTGCGGTTCCGCGACCACCCGTCGGAGGAGCTCGCCTTCTACTCCAAGGCGACGGTGGACATCGAGTACAAGTACCCGTTCAGCGCCGACTTCGGCGAGCTCGAGGGCGTCGCTCACCGCGGCGACTACGACCTCACCCAGCACCAGACTCACTCGGGGGCGAAACTCGATTACTTCGACCAAGAGCTCCAACTGAAACTCAAGGAGCAGGGGGCGAGCCCGGAGGACGTCAAGGCCAAGAGCCGGTACGTCCCGAACGTGATCGAGCCGGCCAGCGGGCTGACGCGGGCGGTGCTCGTGCTGCTGTGCGAGGCGTACACGCCCGACCCAACTCGGCCGAGCGGGGTGTACATGAAGTTCCTGCCGAAGTTCGCCCCGATCAAGGCCGGCGTCTTCCCGCTGGTGAACAAGGACGGGATGCCGGAGCTGGCCGAGAAGCTGTACCTCGACCTCCGCGGCGAGTTCACCTGCGAGTACGACGCCAAGCAGAGCATCGGCAAGCGGTACGCCCGGATGGACGAGATCGGCACCCGGTTCTGCGTCACCGTCGACGGCGACACGCTGACGAACCAGTCCGTCACCTTTCGCCACCGCGACACGCAGCAGCAGGAGCGGGTCGGGCTGGACAGCGTGAAGACTTTCCTGCGGGAGCGGGTGGGATGAGGGGGCGAACGTCGATGGTGGATTGTTGATTGTCGAGGGTTGCAATAAGGGCGTGGCTCCGCCGATTCGTCCTGAACACCACTCTCAACAATCGGCGTTCCACCGTCAACGCCCGATGCGTCGTCCCGCCAACCGAGGTGCGTTCCCGTGTCGTCCCTCCCCCCGCCGCCCAAAACCCTGTTCGGGTACGACGTCGTCGAGCGGCTCGGCGAGGGCGCGCACAGCGCGATCTACGTCGTGTCCGCCCGCAAGACGGGCCAACTGTACGCGTTGAAACACGTCGTCCCGACGGAGCCGAAGCACGTCCGGTTCATCGAGCAGATCCAGACCGAGTTCGCGGTGTCCCGCACGTTCCGCCACCCCGGGCTCCGCAAGTGCATCGCCCTGACGCTCCGGAAGAAGTACTGGCTGTTCGGCCCCGTCACCGAGGCGGCGATGGTGATGGAGCTGGTCGACGGCGTCCCGCTCGACGTCGACCTGCCGGCCGAGCTGCCGGCGGTCGTCGACGTGTTCGTGAAGGTGGCCGCCGCCCTCGGGGCGCTGCACCACTACCGCTACCTGCACTGCGACACGAAGCCGAACAACATCCTCCGGGACCGGCACGGGGCCGTCCGGGTGATCGACTTCGGCCAGGCCTGCCTAGCCGGCACCCGCAAGGAGCGGATTCAGGGCACGCCGGACTTCATCGCCCCCGAGCAGGCGCTCTGCCAGACGCTCGAGTACCCGACGGACGTGTACAACTTCGGCGCCACCCTCTACTGGGCCCTGACCGGCGGCCAGCGGGTGCCGACGATGATGAACGTGAGCAAGGACGAGCGACAGGTCGTCCGCGACCAGAAGTACCCCGCCCCGGCCGACCTGAACCCAAAGGTGCCTCCCGCCCTGTCCAAGCTCGTGATGGAGTGCCTCAAGGTCGCCCCAGCGTACCGCCCGCAGAGCATGGACGAGATCATCCAACGCCTCACCCCCTACGGGACCGGAGGCGCGGCAAAGCGGTGACCCGACGGTCCGCCGCGACGACGCCCAGCCCTCCGGGCTGCCGCTAAAAAGTCGCTCCTCCGACCCCCTCGTCTTCCGCCTGCCGTTCAACCCGCCCGCCTCCCCTCTCCCACTCCCCTCTTCGTCCCCTCCGCCTACTGCCTACGGCGTACGGCCTACTGTACATTCTGCCCCATGACCGACCCCCGCATCCTGAAGCTGGCCGACCTGCTCGTGAACTACTCCTGCGCGGTCAAGCCCGGCGAGGCGCTGCTGCTGGAGGCGATCGACGTCCCGCACCCGTTCACGAAGGCGGTCGTGGCCGCCGTCGCCGCCGCCGGCGGCAAGCCGATGGTCATGCTCCGCAGCAACGAAGTCCACCGCGCCCTGCTGCTGGCCGGTGACGGCGGGCAGTGGGATCTGATCGCCGACGTCGAGCGGCGGCAGATGGAACTCGCCCAGTGCTACATCGGGGCCCGCGGGAACCCGAACGTGTCCGAGACGTCCGACGTGCCGGCCGGCCAGCAGAAGCTGTACGAGGAGACGGTCTGGAAGCGGGTCCACCACGAGGTCCGGATCAAGAAGACCCGGTGGTGCGTGCTCCGCTGGCCGACCCCGAGCATGGCCCAGATGGCCGAGATGAGCACCGAGGCGTTCGAGGACTTCTTCTTCGACGTCTGCACGCTCGACTACCGGAAGATGAGCCGGGCGATGGAGCCGCTCACCGCCCGCCTGACGGCCGCCGAGACCGTCCGGCTCAAGGGGCCGGGCGACACCGACCTGTCGTTCAGCGTCAAGGGTATCCCGGCCGTCCCGTGCGACGGGCGGGTGAACATCCCCGACGGCGAAGTGTTCACCGCCCCGGTCCGGGACAGCGTCAACGGCGTGATCCACTTCAACTGCCCGACGATCTACCGCGGCACGACCCACACCGACGTCCGGCTCACCTTCCGCGACGGCAAGATCGTCGAGGCGACCAGCAGCGCGACGGACAAGCTGAACGAAGTCTTGGACACCGACACCGGCAGTCGGTACGTCGGCGAGTTCGCAATCGGGTTCAACCCGTACTGCACGAAGCCGATGAAGGACATCCTGTTCGACGAGAAGATCGCCGGCAGCATCCACTTCACGCCCGGCGCGTGCTACGACGAGGCGAGCAACGGGAACCAGAGCAAGATCCACTGGGACCTGGTCATGCGGCAGGACCCGGCCGCCGGCGGCGGCGAGGTCTGGCTCGACGGCAAGTTGGTGCGAAAAGACGGGATCTTCGTCGATGCCGAACTGGTTGGGTTGAACCCGGAGAATTTGAAGTAGTTCGAGCCGCGTTTGCCGGGCGAGGAGGCCACGCGACGCGAAGGCGCGAAGCTCGCGAAGGAAGACGCGAAGAAGCCGGGGTAAGGGGAGCGGCGCACCAGGGCACTGGAGCCGGGAATTGGGAGCCGGGGGCGAACGGTGCCGCGCGCGGTGTCCCCACGGATGTCATCCTGAGCGGAGCGAAGGACCCCTCGTCCACCGTGCAGTTGATTCAGCAGGCAAGCGGTGGTGGAATGTGAAAGGGTGGCCCGCCGCCGGTGATCGCCGCATGGGTCACCCTTTCACATTCCGCTGCCCTTGAGCCGCTGGCCCGGCCGCGCGGTGGACGAGGGGTCCTTCGCTCCGCTCAGGATG
>JAQGHJ010000951.1 GCA_028288905.1 Phycisphaerales bacterium
GCCATGCACACCGGGCTGCTCGGGGCGCTCCTGACGTTCGCCGGCACCGTCTGGTACCCGGCTTACGCGGCCGGGGGCGGGCTGCGGTACGGGCTGACCGCCCTGGAGGACCAGCAGCTCGGCGGGATCATCATGTGGGCCCCGGCGGGACTCGTCTACATCGCCGCCGGGCTGATCCTGTTTGCCGCGTGGCTGAGGGATTCGGAACGCCGCACGGCCCGCCGCGAGGCGGCGCAACGGACGGCGGCGGGGGCGGTGACCCTCGCCACCACCGCCCCGGCACCGTGAGCGGCCCGGGCCGATCAGCGACCACCGATCGACGCCGAGGCGGCGAGAAAGGCTCAAGTCCCATGCGACCCAAAACGCTCATCACCGGTGCCACGGCCGCCGTGGCCGTCCTCGCCATGTCGGCCTGGGCGGCCGTCGGCCACGCCGCCCGTGCCGAGAGCCGCCGGGCCGCCGCCGAGATGACCGGCGGCGACCCCGACCGCGGGCTGGTCGCCGTCGAGGCGTACGGGTGCGGGTCGTGCCACGCGATCCCCGGCGTCCGCGGCGCGGCCGCCCGCGTCGGCCCGTCGCTCGACAAGGTGGGCACCCGGGCCTACGTCGGCGGCGTGCTGTCCGACACCCCGGACCACCTCGTCGCGTGGCTCCGCGACCCCCCGGCGGCCGACCCGTTGACGGCCATGCCGAACTTGCACGTGACGGAACCGGACGCCCGGGACATCGCCGCGTACCTGTACACGCTCAGGTGACCGGCGCGCGTTCGATTGCTGACACCTTGGTCCGGGCCGGCAAAATGCTCGCGGCGGCCGGGTACCTCGTGTACGGGTTCGCCAAAGGGCTAAAGCTGCCGGGCGTGGCCTGCCGCCGCACGTGCGGGTTCCCGGTGAGGGTCATCGCGGTCGAGCCGGCCGCGTGGGGTGGCACTGTTTCCACAAGACGCTCCCGGAGCTGGCCGGACTGCCCGAGGACGAGGCGAGGGAGCTTGTGTGGCGGTTTTCCAGTACGGCGTCCTCCGCCAACTGTGGTTCTGGGGCGTCATGGCCGCCCTGACGGCCGCCACGATCGCCTTCGGCCCTCCTGCTGGTCCCCATGGCCGCGGAGGCGGGCGGGCCGGAGCTGGTCCTCTGGGCGTCGGGGGCCGTCCTCGGCATCCCCGTCGTCTCGTTCGCGGTGTAGACGCAGGTCGAGCTGCGCGAGTTGCGCCGACTCCTCCGCCTCGAGTTGCCGGCCGCTGCCGCGGGTGCGGGTAAGACCTGACCTGGAACGCCAGCGGGGCGTCCCCAGAGTGCGGGCGAGCGGCTTGAGGAGACGACCGCGGGGGAGCGGGAAGCCCCGCCGGGCGGGCCCGGCCGTGGCGGCCCCGGGCGTACACCCTCGGTTCGGCGTCCCCCGCGTCGCCACCCCGTGCTTCCGAAGGGGCGCGGCCCGCGACGCGTGCCACACGCGACCCCCCGCGCCGGGCGGGCGACCACCCCCTCGGCCACGGGGCACGCCTTCCGGTCGCCGACGAGCTCCCGGCAGGAGGCCCGCCGTGCCCCGCCTACACCGCCGCCAACGCCGCCGAAACCTCCGCCATGGACGGGCGGGCCGACACGTCCGGTTGCACGCACCGCCGTTGCAGGGCGGCCAGTGTCGTGCCGACCTCGGGCGCCCCTTCGGTCTCCGGGCAGCGTGCCAGGAGCTCTTCCAGCAGGCACCCGAAGGCGCGGACCTCGATCCGCTGCAGCAGCCGGGCCGTACCGCCGTCCCCGCGGTCGAAGAAGCTCGCGGCCCCAAAGTCGCCCAGTAGGGCGTCGCCGGCCGGCGTGCTCAGGACGTTGTGGGCGTACAGGTCGCCGTGGGCCACGCCCCGGGCGTGCAGGTGGGCGGCGGCGGCCGCGACGCCCGACGCGACCCGCAGGACCGTCCCGAGCGGGAACCGAGCGTCCGCCGCGTACACGTCGCGGGTGCAGGAGGCCAGGCTCGGCGGTCCGGCCAGCCTGCCGAAGGCGGGGCCGATCCGCCCCATCACCAGGCCGTCGGCCCCGGCCGGGTGGCCGACGACCCGGCCGAGCACCGAGATCAGGTTCGGGTGGCGGCCGGCGGCGGCGCCCGCGGCCATCTCGCTTTGCGGGAGCCCGTCGCTGGTCACGCCGCCCCTGAACAGCTTCACGACTACGTCCGCCGGCGGCCCGTCCCGCGCCCACCGCGCCGCGTGGACGGCCCCGGACGCCCCCTCGCCCAGCCGCTCGCCGACCGCCAGTTCCCGCCAGTCGACGGTGCCGAGGGAATGGTTCGCTGCCGCGTCGGCCTCGGCCCGTTCGCAGAACGGGTTGGCGGCACAGCCCAGCCAAGCCAGGCGCGGGAGGGCCGACAGCCACGCCGGCAGCTCGGTGAGCCGGTTCGCCGCGACGCGGAGCAGCTCCAGGTCGCCGCACCGGGCCAGGGCGTTCGGCAAGCGGGCGAGGCGGTTGCCGGCCAGCATGAGCTTCTGAAGCCGCCGGCAGCGGCCGACCTCCGGCGGCAGTTCCTCCAGCCGGTTGTCGGTAAGGATCAGCCAGCGGAGGTCGGGCGGCAGAGCCGCCGGCGGCAGCGACCGGATCCGGTTCGCCTTGAAGCCCACCATGGTCAGCCGCGGGCAGTCGCCCAGAGCCGCCGGCACCTCGGTGAACCGGTTGTCGGAACAGAACAGCACCCGCAGGTTCCGCAGCCGGCCGAGGTCGGCGGGCAGGGCGTCCAGCGCGTTGCCGGACAAGTTGAGGATCTCCAGCGAGTCGGCTAAGGCGAACACCTCCCGCGGAAACTCGGTCAGCCCGGAGGACAGGTCCAGGCGGGCGTGGCCGCGGAGCTGCCCGGAGCGAAGTTGGTCGAGGGTGTGCATGGTCGGGCGGGCGGGGCCGGCGGGAACGTTACCGGCACCGGGCCGGGCCGCCTAGGCGGGGCGGGCCCGGGCTTGAGCTTGGGCGGCGAGCGGGAGAGTATGAACGGGCGGCGACCCGCGCGCCGTCGTCCTCGGCCGGCGCGCGGTCGCCGGCCGATCGGAACCCATGAACACGTCACCCTCGAAGCCCGCGCAAACAAAGCCCGAGCGACTCAGCACGACCGTCGGCGATTTCCCGCTGCAGGAGTATCGCCTTCGCCTGGCCGGCCGGGAATGGGTCGCGCTGCACACGGACGCGATCCTCACCCACGCGGACGAGGCGCGGTTCCTCAACGTGTCTGCGGACCGCCTGCCCTACGGCGTCGTGCTCTGGCCCGCCGCCGTGGCCCTGGCGCACGAGGTGGCGGCGCGGGGCGACGCGTTGCGCGAGGCGAGGGTGTTGGAGCTGGGGGCCGGCACCGGGTTGCCCGGCATCGTCGCCGCCTCGCTCGGGGCGCGGGTGGTGCAGACGGACCGGCAGGCGCTGGCGATGTCCGTGTGCCGGCGGAACGGCGAGCGGAACGGCGTCGGCCGGATCGAGTACCGGCTCGCCGACTGGGCCGCCTGGGCGGACGTCGACCGCTACGACCTGATCCTCGGTTCCGACATCCTGTACGCGGACGCGCAGCACCCGCACCTGCGGCGGATCTTCGAGGGCAACTTGGCGGCCGGCGGGACGGTCCTGCTCTCCGACCCGTTCCGGGCCGACAGCTTGAGGCTGCTGGAGGCGCTAGAGGCCGGGGGCTGGGGCCTCGCTCTGACGAAGTGGACGGTGGGGGAGGAGACGACCGCGCGGTCCGTCGGCGTCTTCGAGCTGACGCCGCCGAGTTAGGTTCGGTCGCCCGGGGCAGTTGTGGCAGGGTCGTGGGCGGTCGACCCTGTCGACCCGCTCCCCTCCAGGCCGGCGATGGCCGCACGACGATCCGGTGCGACCGGATCGCGGCTGACGGCCGGGCCGGCCGCGGCCCACGGGGGGCCGGTGGGGCGAAGGTTGTGGTCGATCCGGCGCTTCGCCCATGTACCCGGAGGTCGTCGCCGACGCCGGCCGGCGGTCCGAGAGGCCCGTGGCCGGCTTTCTTGGCGGCCCGCCACCCCGTGGCTCGCGGCCGCTACCGGCGGTGGCGGTGGCGGTGGCGGTGGCGGTGGCGGTGGCGGTGGCGGCGGGCCGAGGGGCGGTGGTCCGGTGCGGTTACGACCTCCGGGCGGACCCCGGAGTGCGGGGCGGGGTCGAAAGGCGTCCGATTTCAAGCTGTACCACTATCCAGCGAGTCGAACGTGGACCGGGCGTCGCGGGTCGAACACGGGTGGCGGTCGCGGCCGCCCGAGGACGCATTTCGTAACGCGGTGCAGGGAACGCCCCCGGGGCTCGAACGGCGGAACCTAGGAGGGGGCCGAACGTGGTCCCGCCACCAGCCCAAGAACCGGCCGGGTTACCTCCCGCCGTACCACGATCCGACGCGAAAAAAGCTGCCGAATGACGCGGTTCGCGACCGCGGAGCGATGCCGGCAAATTACGGCCCACGCGAAGGTTTTGGAGCCTCCGATAGACTTTCCGGCCTCACTAATCAGAACGAGGTCGGTGGTTCGCATCCACTCGATGCCATTAAGGACCGCGGCAATACACAGGACTGGCAGCGGCTTCTTTTACGGTTTTCTGTTGCGCCGACCGGCACATCTTGACCCACGTCATCGCGTGCCGAACCGCCTCTCACCGCGGGTTCTTCCGAAGATTCGGCTCGGAACCTGTATCGGCTCCGCCATGGATGAGGGGGTGGTATTGAGTTGTGGTGCGGGCGTCGGCGTGCACTTCCGATACGGCCGGTGCAGGCCACAAACCGCCCCACAACTTAGCCTGCTCCACCGCTTGCCACTGGCGCCGGTTGACATTGGCAAGCCGCCGCAGATGCTTTTCCCTTGGCAGGGCCGCGCGGTGCGACCGCTGAGTTAGAACGATTAGCCAAAGGAGCGGGCACGCCTTGAGCGACGCAGCCACTACGCGGGACGGGACGAAGGCCGTTTGGGCCGGCGAGGACCAACATGACTTCTGGCAGCGGGCGACCCAAGTGCCCGTGGTCCACAGCGTCGCGTTCGGCTATGCCGACGTAGACCAGTGGCTCGCCGTCGCGACCGGGCGGGAGCCGGGGCACATCTACGGGCGGAACACGAACCCGACCGTCGCCGTGTTCGAGGACAAGGTGCGGCAGCTCGAGAAGGCCGAGGCGGCCACGAGCTTTTCGACCGGCATGGCGGCGATCAGCAATACGCTGCTGACTCTGCTCCGGCCCGGGGACCGCGTCGTGTCGGTGAAGGACACGTACGGCGGTACGAACAAAATCTTCACCGAGTTCCTCCCGCGGTGGCAGGTGGAGGTCGTGCTGTGCGACACGACCGACCACGCCGCGATCGAGGCCGAGGTGGCGAAGGGCGCGGCCGTCCTCTACCTGGAGACGCCGACGAACCCGACGCTGAAGGTGCTCGACCTGCAGCGGCTGGCCGCGGCCGGGCGGGCCGCCGGCGCGACCGTCGTCGCCGACAACACGTTCGCGACGCCTATCAACTGCAACCCGCTGGCCCTGGGTGTGGACCTCGTGCTGCACAGCGCGACGAAGTTCCTCGGCGGCCACGCCGACGCGCTCGGCGGTGTCGTTTGCGGGTCGAAGGCGCTGGTCGAGCGGATCTACCACTACCGCGAGATCAACGGGGCCACGCTCGACCCGATGTCCGCCTACCTGCTGCTCCGTGGCATGAAGACGCTGCACCTGCGCGTCCGCCAGCAGAACCAGAATGCCCTGACCATTGCCCGGTTCCTGGCGGCCCACCCGGCCGTCGAGCGGGTGTTCTACCCCGGCCTCGAGTCCGACCCCGGCCACGCGGTCGCCCGGCGGCAGATGCGGGGGTTCGGCGGCGTCCTGAGCTTCGCCCTGCGGGGCGGGTTCGAGGGCGTCAAGGCGTTTTTGCCCGCGCTGCGGCTGGCGCACCGGGCGGCCAACCTCGGGTCGGTCGAGACCGTTGCCGGCCCGCCCGCCACTACCAGCCACGTCGAGTGCACGCTGCAGGAGCGGCAGGCGATGGGTATTCCCGAGGCGCTCGTCCGGTACTCGGCCGGCATCGAGGACCCGGAAGATTTGATCGCGGACCTGACCCAAGCGCTGGCCGTGGCGGGCGGGGCGGCGTAGCCGACGCGCATTGGGGCGCACGGGTCGAATTCATTCAGCGAAGGCCGGGCGACCATGAGCGGACGCAAGAGCATCGACATCGTTCTGCGGCCGGCACCGGGCCGGGTCGCGGCGACGTGGAGCCGGAGGGCGACGCGCGGGCTGAGCGGGGCGCTCGCGTGGGCGGTCGCGATGGGGGCGGGGGCGGGCGTCGCGCGGGGGGAGGTGGACGCGAAGCTGGGCACCAAGTTAGACGCGGTGCTCAGCGCGTTCGCCGGGACGGGGGCGACCTACGTGGCGCGGGTGGTGGAGGTGGCGAGCGGGCGGGAGCTGTACCTGCACGACCCGGACCGGGCGGTGGCGCCGGCGAGCAACGCCAAATTGGCGACCACCGCGGCGGCGCTGGACCGCTTCGGGCCGGGGTACGTGTGGCGGACCTACCTGGCGACGGACGGGGACGACCTGTGGATCGTCGGGACCGGGGACCCGGCGTGCGGGGACCGGCGGATCGAGACGGCGCACGGGCGCAAGCGGATGGCGATCCTCGACGACTGGGCCGACGCCCTCGCCCGCCGCGGCGTGACGCGGGTGACGGGGAAGCTAATGTTCGACGACGGTGCGTTCGACGACGAGCGGGTCGGCGCGACCTGGCCGCGGTCGGAGCTGACGGAAGCGTGGTCGGCCCCGCTCACCGGGCTGACGCTGAACGGCAGCTGCATCGCGGTGACGGCCCACCCGGAACGGCTGGAGGTGGTGCCGGAGACGCAAGGGGTGACGCTGGTGAACCGGACGCGGAAGGCCGGCAAGCCCGAGGCCCTGACGATCGAGCGGGAGCCGGCCGCCGACACGTTCACGGTCAAGGGGCTGGTGACGAAGCCGGAGGAGGCCTCGCTCAAGCCGATCATGGACCCGGGTGCGTTCTTCGCAGACGCGGTGCGGACGCGGCTGAAGGCGCGGGGGATCACGATCGACGGGAGGACCGAGCGGGCGTCGCGGGCGGCGGCGAAGGCGAAGTGGGGAAAGCTGAAGGACGCGGACGTGCGGGACGGCCGGGTAGTGGCCGTCCACGAGACGTCGATGGTGGACGTGCTGGGGCGGACCAACAAGCAGAGCCAGAACCTGTTCGCCGACGCGCTGTGCAAGCTGAGGGCCGG
>JAQGHJ010000022.1 GCA_028288905.1 Phycisphaerales bacterium
TGAACGACCCGAGCGGGCTCGCCCGCGGGCCGGACGGCGCGCTGTACCTGTGCGACACGGCGAACCACGCCGTCCGCCGGATCGCGGCCGACGGCACGATCACCACGGTCGCCGGCGACGGCACCCGCGGGTACGCCGGGGACGGCGGGCCGGCCGCCAAAGCCAAGTTGAACGAGCCGTACGAGGTCCGGTTCGACCCGGCCGGCAACTTGGTCGTCGTCGAGCGGCTGAACCACTGCGTCCGGCGGGTGGACGCCAAGACCGGCGTCATCACCACGGTCGCCGGGACCGGCAAGGCAGGGTTCTCGGGCGACGGCGGGCCGGCGACGGCGGCCGCGTTTAACGAGCCGCACAGCATCGCGTTCGACAAGGCTGGCACCCTGTACGTCTGCGACGTGAAGAACCACCGGCTGCGACGGGTGGACACCAAGACCGGCGTCGTCACGACGCTGGCCGGCACGGGGCAGAAGAAGCCGACACCGGACGGCGCAAGGTTCGCCGACGCCCCGCTGGCCGGCCCGCGGGCGGTGGACATAGACCCGGCCGGCAACTTGTGGCTCGCCCTGCGGGAGGGGAACGCGGTGTACCGGCTCGACGTGGCGGCCGGCACCGTCCACCACGTCGCCGGCACCGGCAAGACCGGGTACGCCGGCGACGGCGGCCCCGCCAAGCTGGCGACCCTCGCCGGGCCGAAGGGCGTCAGCGTCGGGCCGGACGGGCGGGTGTACGTGGCGGACACCGAGAACCACGCGATCCGCGTCATCGACCCCAACGCGGGGACGATCGCCACCCTCTGCGGGACCGGGACCAAGGGGGACGGGCCGGACGGCCCCGAATCGCGGAAGTGCCAGCTCGCCCGCCCGCACGGCGTGTTCGCCGACGCCGACGAGGCGTTGTACATCGGGGACAGCGAGAACCATCGGGTACGGGTGCTGCGGTAGCGATTCACCACCCACCGTCCGACCCGGCGAATCCGCTGCGGCCAGTTTTTGGGGCGGTTCGGGCGGTAACCATTCGTATTTAGAAGCGAAGTTGGCGGTGAGCGTCGTGGCTTACAGGTGTGACGCTTCTGCGAACAGCTTCACGAAAGTCAGAAAGTCGCGGGACGGCCTCCCTTCATTCCCTTTGTTCCAGTTTGCGGACGCCAGCACCCTTTCGTTATGACGTATTGGGAGCCAAGCTATATCCTTCTTGCAGCGGGGTCGGGGATTTGATTACCCTGCTTACCGGCGGGGTCTGACTTCTCCGGAGATGAGCTTGTCCTACTGCGATGTCACCCGTGTTTTACAACTGCGATCAGGTCCGGCTTCTTGGCAGGCGTTTCCGGTGATCGCTGTCGCCGCAGCATTGTTGGGTGCCGCGGCGGCTCCGGCGTCGGCGGCCCGGATCAAAGGTCTGGACGTGTCGTCGTTCCAAGGCAACATGAACTGGTCGACGGCCCGAGCCCAGGGCGTGGACTTCGCGTTCGTCCGGGCCACCCGCGGCGGCACCACGTCCGCCACCGGTAAGTCCGACGACGCGGAGCTGGTCGACAACGCCCCGGTCGCCAAGGCGGCCGGCATCCTGACCGGCGTTTACCACTACGGCCGGCCCGACCTGCTCGGGGCGACGTCGAGCAGCCAGCCGTCCGCCGCGGCCATCCAATCCGCCGCCCGGAACGAGGCGAGCCATTTCGTCACCGTCGCCGGGGCGTACATGATCAACGGGTACCTCCGGCCGGTGTTGGACTTGGAATCGGGCGGGCTCGGGTCCGACTCGGCCGCCCCGAACGACGGCCTGACCAAGTCGAACATGTCGGTTTGGGCGAACGCGTTCTTGGACGAGGTCCAGCGGCTCAAGGGCGTCCTGCCGATCGTCTACGCGAACACGTACTACGCGACGAGCTTCATCGACTCGACCGTCGCGGCCCGGACGGCGCTGTGGGTCGCCAACTACAACAGCGGCAACCAGTACGGGGACCCGCTGACGACCGGGTCCCCGCCGACCGGGTCCTGGGGCAGCAGCGGGCAGACCTGGTCGTTCTGGCAGTACAGCGCCGACGGGAACGGGAAGGGGCCGACGTACGGGGCGACGAGCGCCGACATCGATCTGGACGTGTTCCGAGGCGACCTGACGGCCCTGCGGGCCTTCGTCGTTCCGGAACCCACGTCGTGCGGGCTGGCAGGACTGGCGGCCGGCGCCTTCCTCGGAGCCCGCCGCCGCCGGCTGTCGGCCACACAGGCACGGGCCTGACCGCGTCGGGCGGTTGCCAGCCGACGCCAACTGCCCATGATGCGTTCGGCCGCCGGCTACCCCGGCGCGGCGCCTGCCCTGGAACCCCCGAACGGACCCGCCATGTCGAAGACCCTGTTCGAGCGCATCATCGACCGCGAGATTCCGGCGACGCTCGCCCACGAGGACGACCGGTGCGTCGTCATCCACGACGTCGCGCCGCAGGCCCCCGTCCACCTGTTGGTCATCCCGCGGAAGGTCATCCCGACGCTGAACGACCTAACGCCCGCCGACGCCGACCTCGTCGGCCACCTCTTCCTGACCGCCGCCGCCGTGATGGGCCGGCTCGGGCACGCCGACTACCGCACGGTGTTCAACTGCGGGGCCGGGGCCCAGCAAACCGTCTTCCACCTGCACCTGCACGTCCTGGCCGGCCGGCCGTTCACTTGGCCGCCGGGCTGAGGTTAGGGCTATGGAATAGGGCTGCCCGCCACCCCACCCGGACCGAGACCGGCAAGTCAAAGGGTGCACCAGATCAGGTGTCAGCCTGCTCATTGAAACGTTGCGTTGATGCAACATCAGTTCCGGTAAGA
>JAQGHJ010000059.1 GCA_028288905.1 Phycisphaerales bacterium
AGCGATCCAGCAGATCCCGCAGATCGTCGGCGGGCTGCCCGAGGTGCAGGCCGAGGTGAAGGCGGCCGTCGCCGCGGTCCCGGCCAAGGCGGGCGGCCCGGCGACGGCGGCTGCCGGGGCCGCGTCAGGGGCGGTCGCGTCAGAGCTGAAGGCGGCGACCGCCCCGGCGACGACGCCCACGACCTTGGCGGCGGCGGCCGTGCCCGCGGAACTTAACCCGCCGGCGACCCTGCCGGCCGGGCTCACCGCACCCGGCGCCCTTGCGGCCCAGGGGTCGACCAAGCTGTCCGCCTCGGCCCAGGTGAAGGGCCTGCCGCCAGCCGGCGCCCCGGACCCGGCCAAGGCCGCCGCCACCGCGAAGGTCGTTCAAGGCCGGGCGGCCGGCGTCACGAAGGTGCAGGAGGTCGGCGGGCTGGTCGGGCGGTTCATCTTGGCCGTGCTGGCGGTGTACGTCGTGTCGCGTCGAAAGCTGATCCGGCTGTTCCAGATCCCCGGGCTCGTCATCATGCCGGTGACGTTCGCGCTGTGCGCGATCAACGGCATCAACTACCTGTACGTGGGCATCTTCCTGGCCGGGCTGGTAACGGTCGCCCAGTTGTCCTTTTGGGGCAACTACCTGCCTCGGATGTACCCGCTGCACCTGCGGGGCACCGGCGAGTCGTTCGCGGCGAACATCGGCGGGCGGATGATCGGCACCCTGTGCTTCGGCCTGACGCAGACCCTGGCCGTCGCCTTCGGCCCGGCCAGCCCTACGCCTGCCCAGGCGTCCCACACCTTGGCGTACACGGCGGCGGCCGTCGGGTTCGGCGTCTACCTGATCGGGTTCGTGCTCAGCTTCTTCCTGCCGGAGCCGGGGGCGGACGTCGTTGAGGATTAGGGCAAGGTTGCCCTTCCGCGTTACCGCGTGCGTAGCGCCGGCTGTGCCACCCGTCGGGTGCGAAAGCGGTGAGTCGACTTCGGATCCGACGGTTGAACTCGCGCGGGCGTGCCCGCGTCTTAGCGGGTGGCCGTGGCCATGACGGCCAAGGAAGGTGCCGGCAGCGTTGCCCGTGCCACGGAGGCCCGCCGGCCCGTAGACCGCATCTGCCGCGGGTACTTCATCGCGAAGTACGCCCGGAACCGGGACCCGTTCCGGTGGGCGGCGAAGTCGGCGCACAGTTCCCGCGGCGTCGGCCGGCGGCCCAGCCGGGTGCCGAGCAGGTACTCCTCTTCCCGGAGCCATTGGAGCTGAAGGGCGTGGTATTGCCGCTCGGCCCGCGCGTCCGCCGGGATGAGCCGGTCGTACCCGGCCAGCCGGGGATCGGACATGCGTTTGATCCGGGCGACGATCAGGGCGTCGGCCGCATCCGGCAAGACGGCCATTTCCTCCGCCGTGAGCACCCGGGCGATGTACCCGAGCCGCCGCGGCGGGAACCGGCGGCGCAGCTCCTCCTCCACCCCCGGCCGGTGGTACGCCGAACCCGACCGCGAACACGGCCGAGCCTGCTGCTGCACCGTCACCATTGTGTTTTCCCTCTCCGACTTGCCGATGTGTTCGCCGCCGTTTCCGCCTGTCGACCCGCCCGCCGCCACGGCCGCTCAAACGTACTTTTCGACCATCGCCTTGAGTTCGTCGTACCCAAAGTGCCCTTTGACCATGTAGTCCTGCGCGCCGAGTTCCGTCGCCTCGCGCCGGGTCGACGGGTCGCCGATCGCCGAGCACATCACCACCGGGATCGAACTGAACCGTGGGTCATCGCGGACCGCCTTCAGCACCTCGAACCCGCCCAGCCCGGGCATCATGATGTCGAGGAGCACCAGCCCCGGCGGGGACCGACGAATCGCCTCCAACGCTTCGACCCCGTCCAAGGCGTACGTCGCGGACCGACCGCAAAGCTCGAGCATGCGGACCATGATCGCGCAGAGGTCGGGGTGGTCGTCTACCACGAGGACTGTGTTCGTCTCGTCAGCCATCGTGTTCCTCGGATATTAGCCGCAACTCCTTCATCGGGCACACGACCGAATTCCCCTACGCCGTCAACAGAACTGCGTTAATGGGGCTGACAGGATCAAGAGGGACCACCGAAAGGATAGGGATTGCCAGCGACGGTCGGGTCGACGCCGTCCCAAGCGGCAACCGCGTTCAGCAAGTCTTCACACCCCTGGCGAACCCTTACCCATCCGGGTTTAAAGCCGGGTCCGCCGCATCGAACCGACTCATCCTTACGGACGTAGCGTCGTGGCGAGCGTCCGCAGCCGTAAGCCCAGATGCGTCCGCACACGGTTTGCCGATTTTGTTAAGATGAGCTCGGTCGCACAAGGCTAAGGAAAAGGCACATGGCAGAGCAAGCGGAACAGCCGTGCAAGGTGCTCGTCGTTGACGACCACGGGGATACGGCAGACCTCACGTCCCGCCTCCTGAGTTACCAGGGTTACGAGGTGCGGGTCGCGAACGGGTACCAAGAGGCGATCGAGGCCGCCCGTGCGGCGCGGTTCGACGTCATGGTGTGCGACGTCGGACTCGGGGATGGGGACGGGTGCGACCTGCTCGCCGAGGTCCGGGCGATGTACGAGGTGCGGGCGGTCGCGCTGACCGGATACGGCATGAAGGCCGATCGGGCGCGGTGCGAACGAGCAGGTTTCGGCCACTTCCTCCTCAAGCCCGTCTCGCTCGAGGACCTTAAGGCTGCGGTCGATTCGGCGTCGGACGGGCTTCCGTGCGCCGACGTGGAGCGGGGCGTGAGCCTGTAAGTGCGGCCGGTTCCCCGGCACTTACGTGCAGAAGGGGTACGTCTTGAGCCCGGTGGCCGCCCGACCTGCCGAATCGGCTCCGGTGCCACACTTGGATTCGTCGACCGTGACGCGTTCGACGACTTCGACCCGAGGCACGGTGAGGCGGCGGGGGGAGTGTGGTTACCGCACCAGCATCGGCACCACGTACGCCGCCGACGCGATCAGGACGAACAGCAGCAGCCCGTACAGCCGGCCCATCAGCCGGTCGAACCGGGTCGTCAGGGACGGGTCGGCGCTGATCGTGCGGAGGTAGTTCATCCGGGTCGGGATGCTACCGTGCAGCCAGTCGTGGGCGAGGTCGGTCAGCGAGCCGATCGTGTGGCCGATGTGGTTGATCACGCCCGGCCCGCGGCGGGCGCGGGCGTTCACCGGCATGTTGTTGATCGTCGCGACTCGGTGCAATGCCGACGCGAACAGTTGGGCCCCGTAGGTCCCGACGTGGGACGCGATCGGGGTGCGGCGCGGGCGGCCCTCATCACGGCGGGCGGCGCGGGCGGCCCGGTCGGCGGCGGTCATCCCGAGCAGCGGGGACAGCGCGTCGGCCCCGGCAGCCGGGTCGGCGGGGCGGGCGGCCTCCATCATGCGAGCCGCGTACACGTCCGCCTGCCGCTCGAACCTGCGGCTCAGGAACCCGAACACGAGCCAGAACGCCCCGGTCGACGCCGCCAGCGACAGAAGCGTCCACGCCTCCGCCGGGACCGGCAGCCTGGCCAGCCAGTCCTTCGCGAGCGCCGCCGGCCCGAGGGACACGAGCAGCATGATCAGGAAGAACACGACGTACCACGCCATGTGCCGGTGGACGACGTGCCCGACCTCGTGGGCGAACACGGCCTCGACCTGTTCGTCGTCCATCCGCTCCAGCAGCAGGTCGCTCAGCAGCACGTACCGCACCCGCGGCACCAGCCCCATGACGGCCGCGTTCCCGACGTGGTGGTGGGTATGCCACACAAGGATGTCCCGGACCCGCATGCCGCTGCGGCGGCACAGGGCCTCGAGCCGGCGGCGGAGCGGGCCGTCCGGCATCGGGGACGTCTGCAGGATCCGCCGGAGCACTTCCGGGGCGAGCAGGAACACGAGCCCTGCCGACCCGAGCCAGATCAGCCCCTCGGCTTGGTCCCGGGCGGCGTCGACGCCGGCGGGCCGGCGGGGCGGGGCAGCCAAGCGATCGGCGGCGGGCTCTCCACCGGCGGGGGCGTCCATCGCCTCCAGCGCGGCCGGCGGGGGGTCGAACTGCGGCAAGATGACGACGGCCGCCACGTCCCGTACCGCCACGATTAGCATGACCGGCAGCACGGTGAATAGCAGTTGCAGCCGGACGTTGGACAGCAGGTAGGCCCCGAGCCCTGGCGGGGCGTGGACCGGCAGCCCGTCGATCAGGCTTTCGGTGAGCCCCTGCTGGCGGAGCTCGTGGTCGAGCGGGAACTGCGCCCACCACAGCCCGACCCACGCCAGCACGGCCGGCAGCGTGCCCACGACCAACGCGGGCAACCAAGCCACCTGGAACCGGTTCAGCCCGAGCCCGTTCATGACGAAGCCGGCCCAGCCGAGCGAGAACACGCCGCAGGCGAACCAACCGACGATGAACAGCCGGGCGACAAGGAGGACCCACCCGAGCCGGCGGGCGGACCGGGCGAACGTGCGGGCGGACACCCGCCGGGCGGCCACCCGGCACCAACCGCCGACCGCCAGCACCGCGACGAACTGGGCCGCCAGGAACAGCCCGACGCGCGGCAGGTCGTAGCCGGCCGCCGCCGGGCCTTCGGCCGCGCCGGTCATCCAGAGGAGGCAGACGAACAACAGCAGCAGGCGGGACACGCGGCCGGGCCTTCCTTCGGGTGCGAGATACGGAACCGGCCCGGAACGGCCAGTCGCGCGAGGCAAAGGCTATTGCCCGACATGGCGTCCGCCACGTCCGGGCCCCGGCCCGACAGTATATACCGATCGCCTCCGTCCGGCGTTCGATCCCTCCTCCGGGTCCGGTAACGTGCCAAGTGAGTACGAACCGACGAGCCGCTGCGGCGGAAGGGGCCAGCACAGCTCACGATTTCAAGCGGAAACGTCAACCGTCGGGCGTCCGCTGTGGCCTTAGGTGGCTTGCCTCACCGAGCTGCAAGGTCCGCCATTTGGCCCGCGACTTGATGAGTCTCTTTAAGACTGCTTGAGTTGTCGGAGGGCTTGGTCCAACTGTTCGATCGTCACGGGTTTCGGGATGTGTTGTGAGAAGCCGGCGTCACGGCAGCGAGCGACATCGTCGGCGGTAGTGCTGCCGGTGAGGGCGACCCCGAGGCTTAGCCCGCGGCCGACCAACTGCTTCATCAGCTCGGTCCCGGTCATGTCGGGCAGTCCGAGGTCGACCACGGCACAATCGAACGACGGGTCCCCGGCCGCGGCCCGGGCGTCGACGGTTGCGAGCGCGGCCGCCCCGTCCGCGGCCGGCGTGACGGCGTGGCCGGAGAATCCCAGCAGCGTCGTCATCGCGCGCCGGGTGTCTTCGTGGTCCTCGACCAAGAGGATCAGCATTCCGCTCCGTCTCCCTCGTTCCAAATCGGGCTGTGGCGGGGTCGCAGCCGTGCGATCGTCCCGTGGGGCGTCGATCCGATTCCGCACCCCCATCGGCTCTACGCGTCCCGCGGGAAGCGAGTTCGGCTGGCGGTTGTTCGGGATCGTGTCCGAACGCGGCTCCCACTGCAAGAACCTAACGCGGACGCGACGTTAGCCAAAGGGACCCTCCCAAAATCCTGGGATGCCGGGTCGGCGGCGCGTCGCCCGCCGGGGCGTGCGGGAGTACCCTCGGCAGCCATGACGCTGGGGTACTACGCAGTGGAGAGTGGCCACGACGACGGCACAGGGTCCCTGCCGGCCAACGCCGTCTGTCGGGTGTGCGGGACAGGGCTGGGCGGTCTGCCGGGCACCGCCCTGTGCCCGGGCTGCGGCACCCCGGGTGGCCGGTCGGTGTACGGCGACCTGCTGCGGTACGCCGATCCGGAGTGGGTCCGGCGGGTGTGGGCGGGGGTGCGGCTCCAGTTCTGGTCGCTCCTGGCGCTGGCACTCGCGATGCTGGGGGTCGTCGTCTGGGCGATGATCTGGGGCATCCGGCAGGCGCAGGCGGCCGCGGCGGCCGGTACATCGGTCACCGTGGCCGCAGGGCAGGGTCAGCCGCTGCCGGCGTGGGCGACGACAGCGGCGGCAATCGTCCCCTTCGCGGCGGTCGCGGTCGGGGTGTGGTGGACGACCGCTCCGGAGCCGCCGGTCCCCCCCGCGCCCACGGGGACGGGTGACGCGGGGCAGTCCGCCTCCGCGACCTCGCCCGACCCGGCCGTCGTCCGTGGCCCCTGGTGGGGCCCGCGGCGGCTTGCGCGGGGCGGGGTGGTCGGGATGATCGCTTACGTGCTCATCCAGGGGGTTGTGCAGGCGGCGATGGGACCGGACGCGCTGTCGCTGCCGGCCGACCGGGCGGTGCTCGCGGCCGTGAACCTCCTGAGCGCGGTCGAGTTCGTCGCGTGGACGGCGACGGCCGTCCACCTGGCGCGGCTGGCCGTCCGGGTGCCGGACCTGGGGCTGGCCGCCCGATCCCGCATCGCGGCTTGGGGTGCCGGGTCTACCGGTGCACTGCTCGTCCTGATGAGCGTCGGCGTCGTCTTGCTGATGCCCGAGGTGCAGCGGCCGGGACGGCCGGGCGCGACGCCGGGCGTCGGGATGATGATCGGCGGGTGCGCGATGTCCCTGGTGGGGCTCGCGTTGCTCGGGTTCTTCGTCTTCTACCTCGTTGCGCTCGGACAGGCCGGCGGCCGGCTCCGCGACGCCGCCGCGTTTGCCCGGCTGGTCCGACCGGGCCCGTTGGCCGGCCGCGGTCCGTTCCCCCCGCCGGTCGGGCGCGGCGGCGGGGATGGCCCGGGCTGAGTTGGCGGAACGCCTACCGCCAAGTTAGGGACGGGTGGCCGGCGTGGTCGTTGCCGCCGGTCGGATTGGGTCAGGTGTCGCCGGCCCGCTATACTTACCCGCCTCGGGTCGCCGGCCGCCGGGCCGCCGCGCCCGTCGCCCCGTACCCCGGAGATCGCCCACGATGCCCGCGCTGTCGCAGACCGACCCGCTGATCGCCGACCTAATCGCCAAGGAGCAGCGGCGGCAGGAGACCACGCTCGAGCTGATCGCCAGCGAGAACCACGTCTCCCAGGCCGTGCTTGACGCGGTCGGGACCGTGCTGACGAACAAGTATGCCGAGGGGTACCCGGGCGCTCGGTACTACGGCGGGTGCGAGTTCCACGACCAAATTGAGCAGGTCGCGATCGACCGGGCGAAGCAGATGTTCGGCTGCCGGTTCGCCAACGTGCAGCCGCACAGCGGGGCGAACGCGAACTTGGCCGCGTTCCTGTCGCTGCTCCAGCCCGGCGACCGGTACATCTCGCTGAACCTGGCGAGCGGCGGGCACCTGTCGCACGGGATGAAGCTGAACACGTCGGCGATCTTCTACAAGCCTGACCACTACGAGCTGGACCCCAAGTCGCAACTGATTGACTTCGAGTCGGTCCGTCGCAAGGCGCACGAAGTGAAGCCGAAGCTGATCCTGTGCGGGTACAGCGCGTACCCGCGGACGATCGACTTCGCCAAGTTCAGGGCGATCGCCGACGAGGTCGGGGCGCTGCTGATGGCGGACGTCGCCCACATCGCCGGGCTCGTCGTCGGCGGGGCGCACCCGAGCCCCTTCCCCCACGCCCACGTCGTGACGACGACGACGCACAAGACGCTCCGCGGCCCCCGCGGCGGGCTGATCCTGACGGACGACGAGGCCCTGAGCAAGGCAATCAACCGCAGCGTGTTCCCCGGCAGCCAGGGCGGCCCGCTGATGCACGTGATCGCCGGCAAGGCCGTCGCGTTCGGCGAGGCGCTGAAGCCCGAGTTCAAGGCGTACGCCGCGCAGGTGGTGAGGAACGCCAAGGCGCTGGCGGCCGCGCTGACCGACCTCGGGTACCGCTTGCAGTCCGGCGGGACGGACAACCACCTGATGCTCGTCGACCTGCGGGCCCGCAACGCCGACTACACCGGGGCCGACGCCGAGCGGGCGCTGGAGCGGGCCGGCATCATCACGAACAAGAACGCGATCCTGAACGACCCGCGGCCGCCGAAGGTGACGAGCGGCATCCGTCTCGGCACGCCTGCGGTAACGACCCGTGGGCTCGGCGAGGCCGACATGGCCGCCGTCGCGTCGTTCATCGACCGTGCGATCGGGGCGAAGGACGAGGCGGCGTCTGCCGAGGTTCGCCGCGAGGTGGCGGCGATGTGCGAGCGGTTCCCGATGCCGCACTGACCGGGCCGCGGCCAGGGGGCGTGTCGGGGCGTCGGCGTAACGGGGTGTCGGAGTGGAAGACAGCACCGGCCCAACCTCCCCCACCCCAGCACCCCGACACCGCGACCCCCCGACGCAACTCTTCTCTCACGTCCCCGCGACGCCGCCGCCCGTGCGGCTCCGGCTGGCGGACACCGGCGACCACGCCTGCCCGTACCTGCCGGGGCGGACGTCGACCAACCGGGCGTTCCGGGCGGAGCACATCCCCCCGCTCGTGTACCAGGCGTTCATGGACGCCGCGTTCCGCCGCAGCGGCACGATCGTGTACCAGCCGGCCTGCCGCGGGTGCCGGGCGTGCGTCCCGTTGCGGGTGCCGGTCGCCACGTTTACCCCGAGCACGTCGCAGCGCCGCGCGTGGCGCAAGAACCAAGACCTCACCGTCACCGTCGGCCCGCCGGAGCCGGACGCCGAGCGGTTCCGGCTTTACTGCAAGTACGTGACCGAGTGGCACGGCAAGTCCGCCGGCGGCGGCGGGGAGGACGGGGCGGGCGACGACGAGGAATCGTACGACGCGTTCGCGTCGTTCCTGTACGAGTCGCCCGTGGAGACGCTGGAGTGGCGGTACCGCGACCCGGCCGGGCGGCTGGTCGGCGTCGGCATCTGCGATTTGTCGGACGTGTCGCTCAGCAGCGTCTATTTCTACCACGACCCGGCCGAGGCCCGCCGTGGGCTCGGCACGTTCGCCGCCCTGTACGAGATCGAGGAGTGCCGCCGGCTCGGCGTCCCGTACTACTACCTCGGCTATTGGGTTGACGGATGCGGCGCGATGTCCTACAGGGCGTC
>JAQGHJ010000087.1 GCA_028288905.1 Phycisphaerales bacterium
CACGCCACGGGTTGGAAACCCGTGCCACGGGGCGGCGGCCGCCGCGACCGCGGCCGCGGCGGTCTACCCCACCGGCACTTACTCCTTCACCTTCAACTGATCCAGGCTCAGGTACCCGTGCTTTCGCACCAGCTTCTGACCGTCGCCGCTCAGCATGTAGTCGACGAACGTCTTGGCGTCCCCGGCCGGCGGGCCGTTCGTCAGCAGGAACAGTGGGCGGCTCATCGGGTACCGCTTCGTCGCGATGTTCTCGTTCGTCGGCTCCACCACCTGCCCGTCGTCCGTCCTCAGTGCCAGCGCGAACACCGTCTTGCCGTCCGCCCACGAGCTGCTCAACTGGCTCAGCGCCCCGCGGGTGCCGGCCACCTTGTTCCGCGTCTCCTCGTTCCCGCCGACCTCCGGGAAGCTGACCGCCGGGGCGGCCTTGGGGCCGCCGTACGCCCAGTGCACGAACACCTCCCACGTCCCCCGGCCCGGCTCCTTGTTGAAGAACGCGACCCGGGCGTCCGGCCCGCCGAGCTGCTTCCAGTTCGTCACCTTGCTCTCGTAGACGTCCTTCGCCTGCTGCTTGGTGATCGCCCGGACGCCGCCGTCCCACACGTCCTTCGACACGATCAGCGCGACCGCGTCCTCCCCGACGTGGACCTCGTTGAACTGGACGCCCGGGTACTTCGCCCGGTCGTCGTCGCTCACGTGCTTGGACGCCATCCCGATCTGCACGAGCCCGTCGGCCAGCATCGAGATGCCGCCCGAGCTGCCGCCCTGGGTGTCGACCTGGATGTTCATCCCCCGCTCGGCCCGCAGGGTCTCGGCCGCCTCGGCCGCCGGGAGGTTGACGGTGGTGGACCCGTTGATCTTCAGGGCCGCCCCGGACGGCTGGCTGGTCGAGCCGCCGGCGGTGGCGGCGGGCTTGCAGCCGAGCCCGACGCTCAGCGCGCCGAGCATCACCACCGCCGCGAGGCGGAGGCCGTTAGGGGGGACCGTGCGTGTCGACGGGGTGACAACCATTCACACCTCGGGTGCGCGACGGGGCAGCGGAGGCTCACCAGCAACCGCATGCTGTCGGGCGACTCGCCCCGACGCTCCGCAGGATTTTAATTGAACGGTTCATCATATGAAAGGGGTCGTGCCGTGCCTCGGCGGCAAGGCGCGCGAGTCACTCCTTGAGCCGTGAGTCCGATCGAGTAGGTTAAAATCGGGCCACCAACCCGCTGCTGATGCGTTCCGGACCCGCTAAAGGTGGAAGCTATGCGACGATCGCTGTTCTTGGTGCCCCTCGCGCTCGGTGCTGTCGTACCGGCCGATTCTCGCGCCTCGGTCATCTTCGACGACTTCAACGCGACCGAGGGCCATTTCAGCCAAACCCCGACCTCCTCGGGCCAGTCGAACGTGGCGGCCACGTCGACGGCGGACCGGGTCACGACCGACAGCGTCGAAGGGGCCGGCTCGGAAAAGGTCGTGGCCGTCGTCGCCACCGCGCCGGGCCGGATTCGCTTCCTTTCCGGTGCCAACGGGTTGCCGGCGAACAACACGTCGTTCACGACCACGTCCGGGACGGACGGGTTCATCGGGTTCTACTACAAGACGGCCGACCTGACGGGGGCGAAGTTGTCGCTCAACCTCGACGGCGGGACCGCCGGCGCGACCGCGGACATGGACATGTCCCCGCAGGTCACCGTCCTGGCGGACGGCGCGTGGCACCTGGCCGAGTTCGACCTGGACGCGACGACGGGGTGGGGGGCGGTCACCAGCATCGGCGGCGGGCACGCCGGCTCGGTCCCGAACAACTCGCACACGGTGGACTCGATCTACATCCAGAACATCGCCGGCAACGGGACCATCCTGTTCGACTTCGTCGCCAAGAGCGACGGCGGGTCGATCGCGGCGCTCGTCCCTGAACCGGCGTCCGCCGCCCTCGTCGCGCTCGGCTCCGTCAGCCTCCTCGCCCGCCGTCGGCGGGCGTGAGCCGGGCACCCGGTGCGGGCCCGGCTACCATGGGACGCATGACGACCCTTCGACCGTTGCTCGTCGCCCGGGCGCTGACCCACGTCCCGACGTGGGCGCTGGTCTGCTACGTGATCGTGATGGCCCTGATGGCGGTCGGGCTGACGGCCCGGTTCCTGACGACGATGCGGACCCGCCCGCCGACCCGCCCGGGCGGGGCCGGGCCGGCGGCCCTGCTGGTCATCCTGTTCTTCCCGCTGCTGGCGATCAGTCTCGCTTGGCCAGTCACGCTGCCGGTCGTCGCGGTCGTCCTATGGCGCGAGCAGCGGGGCACGCGGCCGCCGCCCCGCGCGTTCGAGGTGCTGCCGCCCGAGGAGGAAATGGCGAAGCCCGAATGACGGAATCAGGGACGGGCCTCCGACGCCCCTCCCCGTTTCGTCATTCGTCATTCGGACTTCGTCATTCTCCCAAAGTTCCCCGCGTCACCCCGAGTTGGCTCAGCACCTTCAGCTGCCGCCACGCCCGCCGGCCGTCGTCCCGGCCGGCCAGCACGTCGGCGTACCGGTCGAGCAGGGCGGCCGTCCCCGCCGCGTCCTCCCGCAGCAGCTCGACCCGGAAGTCCGCGATCCCCAGCGCCCGCATCCGCGGCACGTACTCGGCCCCGCTCTGCGGCACCCCGTTGTACACCGTGTTCCGGCACCCGACGTCCGCGACGAGCGGGTTCGCCACCCCGGCCCGGTCGGCCAGGTCCACCCGGTGGTCGTCGCACGGGCGGCCGCAGTCCCTGTAGCTCGTCCCCGCGCTCAGCGTGTGGCAGAACACGCAGTGCTCGGTGTGGAACATCGGCATGTGCTGGTGGATCACCGCCTCGAAGTGCGCCGCCGACACCCGGCCGAGCATGGCGGTGATCTGCGGCCAGTTCAGGTCGTAGCTCGGGACGAGGCGGCGGACGCCGCGGCTCAGGAACAGGTCGGCCGTCAGCTCGTTCGACACGTTCAGCGCGTAGTCGCCCACCAACGGCATCGCCGGGAAGTGGGTCGCGTAAAAGCTCAGCCCGGCCAGGTTGCGGACCAGGACGCAGTCCGGGTCGCACGCGGCCACCTGCCGAAGCAATCCCTCCTCGCCCGGTTTGATGATTCGAACGGTCGCCAGCCCGATCGGCACGCCGACCGATCGGGCGAGCGGCACGGCCTCGCGGTACCGGCGGATGTCCTCGAAGTCGCAGTAGACCGAGGCCGGGCGAACGCCGGTCCCGGCGTGCGACCATTCGAGGGCGGCCCGCAGCTGGTCCATCGTCCGGACGAGGACGTGCAGCCGGGCGGGCGGGGCGGCCGGGCCGGCGGCGACAGGTTCCGCGCCGAACCGCCCGGCGGCCTCGGCCCGCAGGC
>JAQGHJ010000109.1 GCA_028288905.1 Phycisphaerales bacterium
CCCTGCGGCGTGTACTCGCGCCGGCGGACGGTACCCCGTCCGGACGTGGCGGGCGGGACGCTGCGCTCTTGCCGGCCGGGCCGGGTACGGCCCGCGTGCGTGGGTACACGCACGCACGGGTTGGAAACCCATGCCACGGGGAGCGGCCGCCGCCGCCAGCCGCCCGTCCCGGCCCTCGACAATCCACCGTCCACCTCCGACGATCGCACCCGACCGACGATCGCACCCGGCGACCGAGAGCAACAGAGAAAGGCGAGCGACCTCCCCATGGCTGAAACCCCCGTCCCCGGCGTCGACCCGCAGATCCACGCGATGTGCGAGGCGTTCCGCGCCGACTACCGCGCCGTCAAGCAGGAGTTCGGCAAGGCGTTCGTCGGCCACCTCGAGATCGTCGACGGCGTCCTCTCCTGTCTGGTCGTCGGCGGCCACGCCCTGCTCGAAGGCGTGCCGGGCCTCGGCAAGACGGCGTTGATCCGCGCCCTGGCGTCGGCCCTGAACCTGAAGTTCAACCGCATCCAGTTCACCCCCGACCTGATGCCGGCCGACGTGATCGGCACGAACGTCATCATGGAGGACGAGCACGGCCGCAAGGCGTTCCAGTTCATGACCGGGCCGCTGTTCGCCCAGATCGTGCTGGCCGACGAGATCAACCGGGCCACCCCCAAGACCCAGTCCGCCCTGCTGGAGGCGATGCAGGAAAAGCAGGTGACGGCCGGCGGCACGATCCGCAAGCTCGAGGAGCCGTTCTTCGTCATGGCGACGCAGAACCCGCTGGAGCAGGAGGGCACGTACCCGCTGCCCGAGGCCCAACTCGACCGGTTCTTCTACAAGCTGAGCGTCCAGTACAGCGGCCGGGACGAGCTGCGGGAGATCCTGAACCGCACGACGACCGGCCACCAGCCCGACGTCCGCCCGGTGCTGGACGGGACGAAGATCCTCCGCCACCAGCAGCTGGTGAAGCGGGTCGTGATCGCCCCGCACGTGCAGGACTACGCGATCCGCTGCACGCTGGCGACCCACCCGCAGGGGGTGTACGCGATCCCGATGGTGAACCAGTTCTTCCGGGTCGGGGCCAGCCCCCGGGCCGCCCAGGCGATCACGCTGGCGGCCAAGGTCCGGGCCCTGCTCGACGGCCGGTTCCACGTCAGCTTCCGGGACATCAAGGAAGTCGTGGTCCCGGCGATGCGGCACCGGGTGATCCTGAACTTCGAGGGCGAGGCCGAGGGGATGACGACGGACACGGTGCTTGAGCGGGTGATCGCCGAGACGCCGAACACGATCGAGGCGGAGCTCGCGGGGGCGGGGCGGTGAGGCGGGGCGGCGGTCTGGCGGGGTTCTGGTGGACCCTGCTAGTGCCCGTTGCCATCTTGGCGGTCGCCGCCGTTTGGGTCCTCGTCGTCAACCGCCGCGACCGCGTTCGTCGGCTCCGCCGGCAACGGAACCAGTGCGTCCGCTGCGGGTACGATCTTCGGCAGAGCCCGGGGCGGTGCCCGGAGTGCGGCCGGCCCCCGGGCGGCGTCGAGGACCCGATGTACGCGTCGCTCGACAGCGGCCGGATGCGGACAGACTGGCCGGTTGCGCGGGTCGACCCGTTGAGGCCCGCTCCGGACGAGCGACTCGTGACTGTGTACGTCACCACGAACGATCGAGTGGCCGGTTTGTTGGCTCGGCAACTTGAGTCCCGTGGCGTGTGGTGCAGCGTCCGCGCGGGCACTTCGATCGGGTCGGGCAGCGAGGTGGCCGTTCGATACGCCGCGACGACCGTTGACGTGCCGGAGGGGGAGCGGGAGCGGGCGGAAGTGATCATGGCGTGGTTCCGCCGGCCTGCCGAAGGCGCACGCGAATAGCGTCGGCGACCTGCTCGACGCGATGTAGCTCTAACCCGCGCTGCCGGACCTGCCGGCGTGACCGTGGTAGAATGGCTGCCATGGCCCGAGTGAAAATCCCCCATAATGCCGGCAAGGTGAAGGTCGCGATGACGCTCGGCGGTAAGTGGACCGTCTGGAACGGCAAGCAGGGGCAGAACGAGTTCGTCATCATCCTGAAGAACCGCAAGCAGGCGAACGAGATCGCCCAGATCATCAATTCGAAGCGGCACAACGGAGAGGTGGAGTTCGACGCGACGCCGGACTGACGTTGCGCGGGCTCGTTGAGCCGGACGCCTTCCATGTGGCACGGGCGTCCCGCCCGTGCTGTGGCCGGCGGGCGGGGGCGGGCCGTACGTTCGCCGCCCCCGTTCCGTGATCCCACCCGAGCACGGGCGAGACGCCCGTGCCACAAGAGACGACGCTTCCGCACGCGTGCCCGCCGATGCCCGACGTTCCCAATCCCGTCGATCCGCCCGCCGCCGATCTGGCTGCGGCCGCCCGCCCGCCGCCGACGTTCAATGCGCTGCTGCCGCAGCGGTACAAGCTCACGCTGGCGTACCGCGGGTCGCGGTACCACGGGTGGCAGACGCAGGCCGTCAGCGGCACGTACAAGGGCGAGCCGCTGCCGGAGGGGCAGGGGCTGCCGACGGTGCAGGAGATCCTCACCCGCACGCTCGTGTCGGTCGTGCGGCACCCGGTGATCGTGATCGGGTCGAGCCGGACGGACGCCGGCGTCCACGCCAAGGGGCAGGTCGCCCAGTTCGACACGGACAAGACGCAGATCCCGCTCGACGGGCTCCGCCGGGCGATCAACGCCCGGCTGCCGGAGGACATCCTCGTCCGGTCGATCGACCCCGTCCCGCGGGACTTCGACGCGATCGGGTGGACGGCCAGCAAGCGGTACCAGTACCAGATCTGGCACGCCGAGGACCGCCCGGTGATGGCCCCGGAGCTCGCCTGGCACCGGTGGCAGCCGCTGGACGTGCCGGCGATGGCTGCCGCCGCCGCCCACCTCGTCGGCACGCACGACTTCGCCAGCTTCGCCAAGCCGGGGCACGGGCGGGAGCACACGGTCCGGACGGTGCTCGCGTGCGAGGTCAGCTACCGCAAGCCGCGGCTCGTGATCGGGGTCGAGGGGACGGGGTTCCTGTGGAACATGGTCCGGATCATCGTCGGTACGCTCGTCGAGGTCGGCCTCGGCCGCCGGCGGGCGGACGAGTTCCCGGGCGTCCTCGCTGCCCGCGAACGCCGGGCCGCCGGCAGGACGGCACCGCCGCTGGGGCTGTACCTGCAGTGGATCAAGTTCAGAGGAAAGTCTGAAGTGTGAAGGGTGAAGTCTGAAACAAGGCATGTGCCCGCCCAGCCGCCCGTCGTCTTCTACTCTGCGTTTCACACTTCTGCCTTCACCCTTCACACTTTCCCCCATGCGAATCGTCCACGTCATTACCCGCCTGATCGTCGGCGGCGCGCAGGAGAACACGCTCCTGTCCTGCGAGGGCCAGCACGCCCTCGGGCACGACGTCACGCTCGTCACCGGGCCGTCGGAGGGGCCGGAGGGGTCGTTGATGGGCCGGGCCCGCGCCCGCGGGTACCGGGTCGAGGTGGTCGAGGAAATGCGGCGGTCGATCCTGCCGGTGAAGGACTACCGCACGTACCACCGCCTCGTCCGCCGGTTCCG
>JAQGHJ010000170.1 GCA_028288905.1 Phycisphaerales bacterium
CGACGGTGCTCGCGGCGTCGCCGCCCGCCCCCGCGGCGGACTCGCCCACCGCCGCGCCGGCCGCGGGCCGCAAGCCGAACGTCGTCGTGATCCTGGCCGACGACATCGGGTACGGCGACCTCGGGTGCTACGGGGCGACGAAGGTGCGGACGCCGAACGTCGACCGCCTGGCCACCCAGGGCGTGCGGTTCACCGACGCCTACGCCCCGTCGGCCGTCTGCACGCCGTCGCGGTTCGCGATGCTGACCGGGCTGTACGCCTGGCGGCACCCGCCGGCGAGCCGCATCCTGCCGGGCGACGCCCCGATGACGATCCCCGCCGGCCGCCCGACCGTCGCGTCGGTGCTGCGGGACGCCGGGTACGCCACGGGCCTCGTCGGCAAGTGGCACCTCGGGCTCGGGGCGGGCAAGACGGACTTCAACGGCGAGATCAAGCCCGGCCCGCTCGACGTCGGGTTCGGGTCGGCCTACTTCATCCCGGCCACCGTCGACCGCGTCCCGACCGTGTGGGTCGACGGCCGCCGGGTCGCCGGCCTCGACCCGGCCGACCCGATCACCGTCAGCTACCAGAGCAAGGTCGGCACCGAACCGACGGGCAAGGAGAACCCGGACCAGCTCAAGCTCAAGCCGAGCCACGGGCACGACATGACGATCGTGAACGGCATCAGCCGGATCGGCTGGATGACCGGCGGCACCGCCGCCCGATGGACCGACGAGCAGATCGCCGACGTGGTCGCGACGCGGGCGGCCGCGTTCATCGACGCGAACAAGGACAAGCCGTTCTTCCTGTACGTCGCGACGCACGACGTACACGTGCCGCGGACGCCGGGCCCGCGGTTCGCCGGCAAGAGTCCGCTCGGCCCCCGCGGCGACGTGATCGAGGAGTTCGACGACACCGTCGGCCGGGTGCTGGCCGCCCTCGACGCGAACAAGCTGGCCGACGACACGCTCGTGATCGTCAGCAGCGACAACGGCGGCGTGATCGACGACGGTTACCAGGACGGCGCGCCGGAAAAGCTCGGCGACCACAAGGCGAACGGCCCGCTGAAGGGGTTCAAGGGCAGCCTGTACGAGGGCGGGCTGCGGGTGCCGTTCGTCGCCCGGTGGCCGAGGCGGACCGGCCAGCCCGGCCGCACGAGCGGGGAGGTCGTCAGTCTCGTCGACGTGCCCGCGATCGCCGCCGCGGCCGCCGGGGTCGAGCTACCCAAGGCCGGCTTCGAGGACGCCGTGAACGTCCTGCCGGCCCTCGCCGGCGACGGGAAAGGCCGGGACAGCCTCGTCCTGCACAGCGGCGGCCCGGCCGGGCTGGCCGTGCGGCAGGGGCGGTACAAGCTGATCCCGCCGCGGCCGGCCGCCGCCAAGGGCAAGAAGGCTGGCGGCGGCGGCGGCGGCGGAGGGGAGGGCGGCGGCGGGTACGGGGCCGGCCCGATGGCGGTCCCGCAGGTGTACGACGTGGTCGCCGACTCCGGCGAAACCATGAATTTGGCGGCCGAAAAGCCGGACGTGGTCGCGGCGCTGACGGCCGTATTGGAGGCGGCGAAGTCGGCGAGTCCGCCGCGCACGAAGTGAAGTAGTGCGCCATGCTGCGGCGATGGACGGGGTGACGCAGGAACCCGAGGGGGACGCCGAGGGGACGTGCTGACGCACGCCCGGATGGTGGCCTTGGCGATGGCCGACGTGCCCGGCCGAGAGTGTGCCGGCAAGCCACAACTGGTCGAGTCGGTGAAGCTGTTTGTCGACTGAGCGGCCGAACTCGGCTGCCTCGACGGCCCGCGGCGGTTCGAGCACGGCCACCACCGGTTCGCGTACTGCGTCGGCGGCAAGCCGATCGACTATATCCCGCACGTGCCGGCCGACTTCGCGGCCAGCATTTTGTACTTTGAGGCGACGGGCTAGCAGGAGATGTTCGCCCGCAATCGCGCCCTACCACGGCCGGTGCCGGACGCCGCCATCGAGCGGCTGGCGGCCAAGCTGGGGGTGCCGTCGTCGGCCGAGGTATACGGGGTGGAGTATGAGGGGTGTGACGGCCGGACGGACGGACGGGCCGGTCGGCCGGCAAGCGCATGAACGTCCGGTGCGACTACTACGGATGTCATCCTGAGTGCAGCCAAGGACCTCCCGTCCACCGCGCGGCCATGCCAGCTGTTCCAGGCGGGTTGAATGTGAAAGGGTGGCCTCGCTGCCGGTGCTCGGCGGTTGGCCGCCCTTTCACATCCCACGGGCCGTGAAATTCCGGTCGTGGCAGCGCGGTGGACGGGAGGTCCTTCGCTGCGCTCAGGATGACATCCGTTCGCGGGTTGGGGCGGCTGGTCGAGCGAGCACGGCCCACCGCCCGGCGGGCGTGAAACGCGCCCTGGACCCGCGGCGGAGCCTTCGGGCTCCCCGCTTCCCCGTGCGACGTCAGCGGCCACTCCCTACGACAGACGCACCGCCTTCCCGCCCTGAGCCATCGCCTCTACCTCAAGGCGTCGGCCGACTTCACCACCACCTGGTCGTTCCGGGACAGGTCGGCCAGTGTCCGCTTGCCCATCACCGCCTTGATCGTCACCCGGCCGTCGTTGAACTGCCGGTCGTGGATGCGGGCGTGCGACTCCAGGTAGCTCAGCAGCCGGCCGTTCGTCACGTCGGCCTCCAGCGTCACGTCGACCTGGCTGCCGCGGACGGCCTTGAGGATGACCTCGTGCAGCTTGTCCAGGCCCTGCCCGGTCTTGGCGCTGACCGGGATCGCGTCCGGGTGCAGGTTCCGCCAGAACGGGAACGCGTGCTCGCCCTCGGGCGTGTCGATCTTGTTCAGCAGCAGGATTTCCGGCTTGGCGACCGGCTCGACCCGCGGCGGGTCGTCGT
>JAQGHJ010000198.1 GCA_028288905.1 Phycisphaerales bacterium
GGTCGCCTTGGCCGTCCGCTCGGCGTACTGCCCGCCGCCGCCGATCAGCGATGCCGCGGCGGCGTTGAACGTGCCGGTCCCGGGCAGCTTGCCGCCGAGGGACAGCAGGTCGTAGTTGTCCGACGCCCCGGGCAGCTCCCCGCCCGGCCGCTTCGCCGCCCCCTTCGCCGCCTCGGCCCGCAGGTCGTCCAGCTGCTTCTGGAGCCGGGCGAGCTCCGCCCCGGCCGACCCCTTCGCCCCGTTCAGGGCGTCGGTGATCAGCCCGCCGAGGTCCCCGAGCGGGCCGAGGATGCCGTCGACGGCCGCCTTGTTCCGGCGGTACGCCTCGTCGAGCTTCGGCCCGAGCCCGGCGGTGCCGCCGGCCACCTCTTTCTCAAGCTGCAGTTCGAGCGGGCTCTTCTGCCGGCCGCCGGCGGTGGGGGCCGCGGTCCCGCCCCCGACGGGCGCGCCCGTCGCGGTGGCGCGGAGGGCGGCGGTCACGGCCGCCTGGATCAGCCCCTGCTTGTTCTTGTCGCCCGCCAGCGTGGCCCACACGTAGTCCGCGATCAGCGGGACGTTCAGCTTGATCAGGCTCCACACCTGGGAGGCGAAGTTGCCGAGGGCGGTGAGCATCTGGGACAGCATCCCGCTGAACCACGTCGGCCCCTGCGACGTCAGCCACTTGAACGCGGCCGGCACGAGGTCCGTGACGAAGTACAGGACGTTGCCCCACATCCGGACGAACGCCAGCTCGACGGCCGACACGGCGAGGGACGCGACGTCCCGCCAGTTCGTGACGGCGACCTCGACGGCGCTGAACGCCCGGACGGCGAGGTCGACGGCGACCCGGAACACCCGGCCGATCGCGTCCCCGACCTGCCCCCAGCTCAGCCCGACCAGCCGGAGGGCCGGGTCCGTCATCGCCACGACCCGGCCGAGCAGGTCGCCCCACGCGCCGGCGATCGGGCCGGCCGCCACCGTCCACAGGTCGGCGACGGCGACGATCCCCCGCTGGACGACCATCCGGACGCCGGTCATCGCGATCTGGGCCGCCAGCGCCCAACGGCCGCCGGACAGGGCGTCGGACACGCCGTGGAACGCGGACTCGGCGTCGTCGGCGACCCGGCCGAACGCGGCCCCGAGCACCGCAAGGGCGGGCCGGCCGACCCCGCTGGCGTACACGAGGTACCCGCCGAGGGCGGCGACGGCCGCCAGCGTCAGGCCGAGCGGCGACACGAGCAGGCTCGCGGCCGACGCGACGGCCGACAGCGTCGGGCCGATCAGCCCGACGGCCTTGCCGGCGACCACCATGGCGGTCCCGAGCCCGACGAGCACGGCCCCGACCGACCCGACGGCCACGGCCACCCGGAACACCGTCTCGATCAGCGCCTTGTTCTCGCTCGTCCACCGCATGACCTGGACGACGACGGCGGTGATCCGCTCCGTCTTCTGCCGCAGCACCGGGATGACGCCCTCGGCCACGGTCTGCCCGAGCTGCTGGAGCACGGCGGCGAGGTCCCCGAGGGACATCTTGAACGCGGCCGCCGACTGGATGCCCTCCGTCCCCTCGGTGAGCCCGAGCTCGCGGGCCCGCTGCCGCCACCGCTCCAGCCCGGCCGCCCCGTCGCGCAGCAGCGGGAGCAGGGCCGTGCCGGTCCGGCCGAACACCTGCATCGCGACGGCCGCCCGGACGGTCGGGTCGGCGACCCGGGCGAGCGCGTCGGCCATCGCCGAGAACCGCTGCTCGGGGCTCATCTTGTTCAGGGCCCCGACCGTCAGGCCGAGCCGGGCCAGGGCCGTCTGCGCCTCGGCCGAACCCTGCGCGGCCGTCACCATGAACTGGCCCATCTTGCGGACGGCCGTCTCCAGCGTCTCGAAGTCGGCCCCGGTCTGCTCGGCCCCGTACTTCAGCTCGCTGAGCGCCCCGACGGCCACGCCGGTCCGCTGGGACGCCCGCAGCAGGGACTGGCCCCAGTCGGCCGCCCGGAACGCCAGCGCCGTCAGCGGGACGGTCACGGCGGCGGCGGCGGCGGACAGCCCGGCCCCCACCTCCATGATCATCGAGCCCCACGCCTGGAGCTTGGCCGAGACGCGGGCGAGGCCGGCGTCGAACGGGGACTCGTCCGTCCCGATCTCGACGACGGCCTTGCCGGCGCGGATGTCGTTGGGTCCTGCCATGGGGGTTCACGCGGTCAGGGGCGGAGGGAGTTGGCCCACACGTCCGTCAGCGTGCCGGCCTCGGCCTCCGCCTGCAGGGCCGGGGCCATGAACGGGTTGCCGTGGTACCGGGCGGTCCGGGTGCGGCCACCGGGGGTGCCCCTTTGGACGGTGCCGCCGAACTCCAGCAGGTGCGGGGCCTCGCCCTTCACGAACGGGACCGGGCCGACGACGACCGACTTCGCCTCCGGGTCGAGCGCGAAGAACAGCAGGTCCTTCAGGTTGCCGGCGTGGGCGCTCGGCGGGCCCCCGGCGGCCGCCACCGCCTTCCGCCGCCGCATGGACGACCGGGCCCGCTGGCGGACGAACGCCCCGACCTTGGACAGCACGGCCGCCCGGGTCCGACCGATCGCCTCGACGACCGCCCGGCGGTCGAAGAACTGCGACTTGACGCGGGCGACGGGGGCGGGCATCGGGCGGGGCTCACGTCTTGGCGACGAGCAGGGGCACGAGGACGGACAGGGGCACGACCAGCGGCTTGTCGGCCTCGGCCCGCTCGGCCGCGTGGTCGGGGTGAAAGTCTCGAGGCTGGGCGAGCTTGGCCTTGGCGTCCCGGAACGGGTTGGCGTTGACGATCGTCGCCATCAGGCTCGCCGTCTGGTCCCACGCGACCCGCTTGCGGCCGGCCGCCATCCACGCCAGCTCGCGGAGCGTCAGGGGGTGAGGGTCGACGCCGACGATGCCGGCGAGCTCGAAGGCGAGCCGCCAGAAATCGACGGGCGGGGGCGGCTTGCCTCCAGTTCCTCGGTCACCTTCGCCAGCACCGCCAGGGCGTCGATGCTGTCCACCTCCGCCCCCGCCTTGTCCGTCAGCAGGGTCCCGATCTCCTGCACCTTGCCGACGAGCTTCCTCATCACCTCTCGCCGGCCGCTCGGGAAAAAATCGGCGAGGTCCCCCAGCAGGGCCATCAGCCCCGCCTCGACCGCGTCGCCGGCCATCGCCTCGGCGAACTGGTCGGGCGTGACCCCGTCGGCCTCCGCCTGGGGCTTGCACAGGGCGTACAGCACGTCGACCAGCTGCATCGGGTCGGCGGACAGCCGGGCGATCAGGCTGGTGTCGCCGTCGCCGAGCTTCAGCAGGTCGACGTTCGCGACGTCGCGGACGCGCTTGATCGTGCCGACGTTGACGGCGACGTTCCACGTCCGTTTCTCGTTGTCCTTGAACGTCTTCACGGTTCTCCGTTCGGGGTTGGGGTGAGGCGGCGACCGGGCCGGCCGGATCAGTCGTCGTCGCCGACCCGGACGACCTCGGGCGGGACGAGCGACGGGCCCGGCTTCACCGTGAACTTAGCGGTCTGCCCCTCGGCCAGGGCCTCGCCCTTCTCCCACTTCGTCACGACGTAGTCGGCCCACGTGCCGGTGGCCCCGTCCTCGGTGCTCGGGCGGTCGAGAAACGCGATCGGGATCGTCTTCCGCTGGACGAAGGCCGAGAGGAGGGCCAGCACCACGGGGTCGGCCGTGTTCCATATCGCGGAGATGTCGACCGAGCACTTGAGCAGGGTGGGGAGGGTGATCATGTTCCCCTTGTCCCCGCGGGTCGTGATGTCGGCCTCGCCCATCTCCAGGGGGATGGTGAGGTCGCGGACGCACTTCATCTCGACGAGCGACCCGGGGGCGGCCCCGACGTGGACGCCGGCGGTCTCGGTGCCCCACGTGGCGCGGGAGCCGGTGGTCAGGCAGTAGGCGACGGCGGAAAATCCGGCGGAAATCGACATGGGATGACTCCGAAAGGGGGAGGCGGTCAGGCGTTCAAGCGGAACGTGAACTTGACGACGTTGGTGAACGTCCGGTGCTGGAGCAGGTGGGCGGGCTCGACGGTCGGGTCGTGCTGCACCCGGACCAGCTGCGCCCCGGTGGCCCCGGCGTACCACCCGGCCGGCACGGCGTCGGCGACCGCCTCGGCCAGCCCCATCAGGGCGTCGATCTCGGGGTTGGCGTCCTCGGCCGTCGGGTTGGCGGCGGTCGTGAGCCGCTTCTGGACCCCGACGTCGACGACGAAGTCCCGCCGGCTGTGCCCGCGGCTGATGAACTCCCGCTCGTTCTCCCGGGCGAACACGGTCACGACGAGCGTCTTGAAGTCGCGGAGGTCGACGCCCGGCACGTACGTCCGCTTGGCGACGAACCCCCCGCCGAAGTCGGCCGGCGAGTCCGCGGCCAGCTCGTTCAGCTTGGCCTTAAGGGCCTCGGCAATGGCGGCGTTTCGGCTGGTCACGGGGGCGAGCGCGAGGGGCGGGACGGCCGATTTACTTCCCGGCGGCGGACGCGGCGGCGGCCTTCGGGGTCGCGCCGCTCCGCAGTCGGTCGACGGCCGCCTTCAGCTTGTCCCGGCGGGCCTTGGCGGTCGCGAGTTCTCCCTCGCGGGCCGTCACGTCGGCGTCGGCCGCCTGCAGCTGCTTGATCTTGGCGGCGAGGGCGAGGACTTCGTCATCGTTGTTCATGGCGTTCTCCGGTCAGGATTGGGGGTCAGGCGTCGTCGGGCGTCATCGGCCCGACGTACTTCGTGTGGAGCCGGATGACGGTCCGCTGGGGGTCCGAGTACCGCCAGCACGGTTCGCCCGGCAGCTCCATCACCTCGAACGCGGCCCCGGTCTGCGGGTTGCCCTCGACGATCCGGTCCCCGCCCCGCGGCTCGACCGCCTGCCCGCCGATGACCAGGGCGGCCGCGTCGATCAGGTAGTCCCGGGACTCGGTCCGGACGCTCAGCCCGTAGTCGTCCCGGTTGCCGGTCACCGCCCGCCCGACCGTCGCTAGGACGGCGACGGCGTCGGACCCGCGGTAGTAGGTCACGGGGGAGCCGGCCACGCCGACGAGGGCCCGGCGGGAGGCGGCGGCCGCGAGGGCCATCGGGTTGGGGGCGGGGGCGGGCACGGGTTCAGGCCATCAGCTCGGCGGTGAAGCTGGCCGTGCTGCTGTTGCCGGTGGCGCTCCCGGTCGCCCGGACGCCGATGTACCGCTTGACGTTCGTCGGCGGGCGGTAGCGGTACGTGGCCGTCCCGGCACCGGCACCGGCGGCACCCGTCTGGACGCCGATCGCGGTGGCGAGGACGGCCGGGCTCGACAGGTCGGCGTTGTCCGAGTGGACGACGTCGTACGTGAGCGTCTTGGCGTCCGGCTGCTGGGTCACGTTCAGCGCCGGGGCAGTGACGACGAGCTCGACGTTCGCGACGAAGTCGCTCCGCGGGCTAATCTCCAGGTCGATCGACGGCGACGTGACGGCGGCCGCACCGTTCGGCAGGGCCTGCGTCACCCGCAACAGTTGGTCTCGGACGAGGAAGGGCATGGTCGTGTTCCTTGCGTGTCAGGGGACGGGCGACCGGCCGCGCCGGCCGCGGGGGATCGGCTCAGGGGCGGTGGTGGCTGTCCGGCAGCTTGCCGGTCGGGTCGTGCGGCGAACCGGTGATCGTGACCGGCTTGCCGTGCTGCTCGAACGCCACGTCGGCCCGGCCGTCCTCGTGCTGGACGATCACGTTGCCGGGGTAGGTGACGCCGCCGACCCCGACGACGTGGACGACCTCGCCGGCCGCCACCTGCTTCATCGTGGTCGGGCGGGCCGTGGTCGCCGTGGTCACGGCCGTGCGCGCCTTGTTGATCTCGTCGGGCATGGGTTGCTCTCCATCAGCGGGTAAGGGATCGAAGGGGGCCGAGCTCGGGGCGTGGGCCCCGGGCTCACAGCGTCAGCGGCTCGTCGTTCGCGATGGCGTCGGTCACCTGGATCGGGATGCCGAACGCGGAGTCGGGCAGGGCCGCGACGGCCCCGATGCCGCCCCCGGGCGTGGTCGGGCCGGCGAAGATCGTCACGCTCAGGCTCCGGCTCGCCTGGAGCTGGGACAGCGACCGGCGGTTCATCAGGATCATGTCGGGCTTGGCCCCGACCTGGAACTTGGCGAGGGCGGCGGCGATCAGGGCGTCGGTCAGCCCCTTGCCGTTGTCCTCGGTCAGCTTCTTGATCCGGACCAGCCCGCGGTAGGACCCGACCTGCAGGCCGGGCCGGGCCAGCAGCGTCTGGACGTAGCCGGTGAACGGCTTGTTGTAGGCGTCGTACAGGTCCTGAATCCGCGGGTCGCCGAGGGCCAGCTCGCCCCCCTGGCCCCACACCCACTGGACGTCCTGCGGACCGAACTTCACCAGCCACACGCTCGACCCGGTGTTCGCGGTCGTGCCGCCGGCGTCGACCACGTTGTTCAGCGGGTCGTAGGCGTCGATCAGCCCCGGGAACCCGCTGGCGTTCCCGAACGTCGGGTTCCGCCCGTAGTAGAACTGGGCCGACAGGTCGATCATGGCCTTCTCCATGACCCCGGCCGCCTCCATCGCGAGGAAGGCGGGCGCGCCGTCCTCGTAGGCGTCGGCGACCGCCTTGTCGACCTCGAACCGGGGCTCCATGATGAACGTCTCGACGAGCCGGTTCTCGAACGTCGACTTGCCGGCCGTCACGCCCTGGTTGGCGTCGCGGAAGGTGGAGCCGGTGAAGAGCCCGGTACGGACGAGCGTCTTGTAGTTCAGGCCGTTGATCGTCCGGGCCGCCCCGAGGGACAGTTCCGGGTGGGCCTTGGTCGTCTCGTCGATCAGGCCGACGACGGCATCGCTGCCGTTGGCCTTGGCGATGTCTAGCAGCGTGGCTCGCGTGGTCATGGTCCGTGTCCTTTCGGGGGTTCTGGCGGCCGCCCCGTGAACACGGGCCGGCGGTCGGGCGGGGGGTCAACGCGGGGCGGCACCGCCCCCGGCGTCACTTGGCGGCGGCGGCCGCCGGGGTTCCGGGCATCTTGAGGGCGGCCGCGAACGTCGCGATGCCGGCCGGCAGGTTCTTGGCGAACGGGTTGGGGGTGCCGGCCCCGCCGTCGGCGGCGCTGAACGTCACGCCCTTGTCGCCCCGCGGGGTGGCGTCGACGACCGCCTTCAGCCGGGCGATCTCGGCGTCCTTGGCGGCGAGTTCGGTCTTGTGCCGCTCGCCGAGGTCGGCGGCGTACTGGCCGACGCACGCGGAGAACTTCCGCCCCTCGGCGAACCACCGCCCGCCGACGTCGCCGAACGCCGTGATGAACTTCGTCAGCCGCTGCGCGTGCTTCGTCGCGGCCGGCCCGGCCGTGTCCGTCTCGTCGTCCTCGTCGTCCTCGTCGCCCTTGCCCGCGTCGCCGGCGGCGGCCGGCTTCTTCTCGTCCTCGGGCTTCTCGGCCGGCTTGTCCCCGGCCGGCTTGTCCCCGGCCGGCTCGTCCTTCACGGGCTTGTCCTTGGCCAGCTTGCCCTTGGCGGGCTTGTCCTTCGGGTCCTTCTCGTCGTCGGCGGTGGCGGCGGCCATGGCGGTTCCTTTCGTGTAGGTGACGGCGACGGTCTCCCCGCCGCCCTTGAACTCGGTGGTGGTGTTGGCGTCGGCCCCGTACGGGCAGACCGCGACGCCGCGGAGCGGCCACTGGCGGACGATCACGCCCGGGCCGGTGAAGTCGTACCCGTTGACCTTGGCCGTCGCGTTCGGGCCGACCTCCTCGACGACGATGCCGTCCCCGCCCCAGTTGATGCTGGCCTCGTACGGCACCCCGGCCTTCTGCTTGAAGATGACCTCCGACGCCCGGTCCTCGGCCGTGAACGGGACCATGGCCCCGGACACGACGAGGTCGCCGCTGGCGGCGTCGAACGTGTCGAGGTACCCGATCACCTCTTCGTCGAAGTGGGCGTAGTCGATCGGCAGCCGGTCCTTGTGGACCTTCATGCCTTCGAGGTCGTGGGCGAGCTTGCCCCAGTACCAGTGGTCGATCGGCTGCCCGGTGCGGGCGACCATCTTGACGGGCACCGGACCCTTGCCGTCGGCGGGCGCGTCGCCCACCTGGGCGAACGTGACCGCCCCGAGCCGGAGGTGCGTGGCGTTCCGCGGGATCTTCTTACTTGCGTCGGCCATTGGTCGGGTCCTCCGGTGCGTCGGGCGGCACGATCGGGAGCGTCGAGGTGAGCGTCACGCCGGCGTCGCGCACGTACTTCTGCCACTCGGCGATCTGGTCGATCATCTCGAAGGCGTCGTTGCCCTCGTCCTGGATGATCAGCTGGGGGCTCTTGAGGCCGGCGTTCACGGCGGCGATGTTCGCCGTGACTTCCTTCAGCGGGTCGGTCCACCGGATGTTGCGGGGAATCCACTGCCAGCGGATGTCGTTGAACGCGATCCCCCGGGGCAGGGCGAGGCGGCCGTCGCGGAGCGCCAGGGCGATCTGCCACGCCGTCCAGCCGTCGCACAGTTGGCGGTTCCCCTCCCGCTTGGACTCGGCCCCCATCTCGTACTGCATCAGGGCCTGCCGGGTCCCGACCCAGTTCGTGTGGGACTCGTCGTAGAAGCTCAGCGGGAGGTCGAGGGCCTTGAGCCCCACCTGGATCATGGCGGCCGTGAACGACTGGAACTGGTCGCTCGGGTTGGCGCTGCTGAGGAACTTGGCGTCGTCCCCCGGGTCCAGGTCCATCGCGATCGGACCCTTCGGCGGCTTCAGGTCGTACTTCGTCCGCTCGGGCTGGCCGTCGGTGCCGCCCGTCACGGTCGCCTCGACGTTCCCGAACTCCTCCGCCGACTTGCGGGTGATGATGAACGCGAACAGCTGCTCGATCTTCGACCGCGCCAGGGCGTAGTCGAAGTTCTCGTACACGTCCCGGAACGTGTTCACCGCGGCCGCGAGCGGGCTGATGCCGCGGACCTGGTCGTACCGGGTGAAGTACCCGTGCAGGTGCAGGAACTCGGCCGGCACCATCCGCTCGAACGTCATCCCGCCCGTGACGCGGAGCCGCTTGTTCACGGCGTACGCCAGCGGCTCGCCGGACGGGCCGATCAGGACGCCGTTCACGAGGTCGTTGGCCGTCCGCCCGGGCGGCAGCGTCCCGACGGCCATGTCGTACGGGGTGGCGATGCGGTCGTGTTCGATGAGCTGGACCCGGCCGTCCTCCCGCCGGAGCCACCCGCAGTCGCCGCCGACGGTGCGGAGGCACTCGGCGAGGCGGACCAGCCCCTGCAGCGAGAACCGCCGGGAGGCGTCGCACTGGGCCGGCCGCGACCGCTCGCGGACCAGCGTCTCGACCGCGTCGTCGAACCCGGGGTTGCCGGTCCGGGCCTGGAAGCGGAACGTGCTGACGTAGTCGAGGTGCTTCCGGATCGCCCACGCCGCGAGGGCGAAGTTCCGCTGCAGGTCCGCCGCCGCGGTCCCGAGCATCCGCCGCTGCATCGAGCGGAGCTCGTCGTCCTCGGACAGCGTCCGGGCCATCGGCGGCTGCCGCCGACCCCTGTGCTCGACCGCGTCGTACCCGAACCGCGTGACGGCCCCGACGGGCGGGGTTGCCGTCGCGGGGAGCCCTGGGATGTACTGCTCGTAGAGCAAGGTCGGGGGTCAGCGGTCAGAAGTCAGCGGTCAGAAGCCGGACAGGTCGACGCCGAACACGCGGGGCCGCCGCCCATCGTCGCGGGCCACCTTCGATTCCCAATATTCCAGTTCATCGCGGAGCGACTTGCGGTCCCACTCGGTCGTCTGGCCGTCGGTCGTCACGGACACGACGCCGGCCGGCG
>JAQGHJ010000224.1 GCA_028288905.1 Phycisphaerales bacterium
TGGCATCTTGGGCGCGGCCGGCTTCGAGTCCGGGGACGGTGCGGCCAACGGGAGGCTCCTCGACGACGCGCAGGGCACCCTCGGGTCGATCCTGCGCAGCATCCTCAACGAGGAGCCGCTCGAAGCCCGGCCCAAGGGCCGGACCGCCGAAGCCGTGGTCCGGGAAGTGCTCATGCAGGCCGACGCCAAGGGCAAGGCGGGCGAGGTCGCGCAGTACCTCGTCGGGGCGAAACTTCAGCTCAGGCTGAACCGTGAGATCCCGGTTCTTGGCTACAACAAGGGGGACCGGAGGTCCCGTTCCGACCTGAAGGCGCGCACGGGGGATTTCGAGGTCGAGAACGCGACCATCGAAGTCGCCGTCGGACTGCCCGACGACAAGCATCTCGCACAGGTCGCCGAGGCACTCGAAGACACCGACCTCGAGGTCTGGCTCCTCACGCGCCACGACCGGGTCGCGACTTGGCGAAACGAACTGGAGGAATTTGAAGGCATCGACATGAAGCGCGTGATCGTCAGCGGCGTCGAGTCCTTCGTCGGCCAGAACGTGTCGGAAATGGGCGGGTTCTCGACCAAGGGCAAGGCGGTCAAACTCGCCGAGCTGTTCGACCTCTACAACGAGCGATGGGTTGCCAAAGTCGGTACGCCGGGCATCCGCGTCGTCGTGAAATGACCGGGACGGCGACCATGGGCGAGACTCAAGTCGTCGGCGGATACGGCGTGCCCGCCCTCCAGCTACTTCCCCTCAAACCCATACTGTAGCCCGATCGCCGCCCGCCAGCGGTCGAGCAGGCGCATGTTGCCGAGCGTGTCGTCCCACGTCATGGCCGGGCTCGGGGCCTGCCGCGCCTCCAGGTGGTCGGCGACGGTGTCGGCTTCCAGGGCGTACAGCTCGGCCGGGGGGGCGACGGTGATCGTCTCGGGCGGCTGGCCGCGGCGGTGGAGGACGAGCGTGCTGGGGCCGCCGTCGAGGCTCGGGCTCCACGGGGCGTGGACGAGGATCCAGCCGTCGGAGCCGTAGATGCGTGCGACGTTCTCCTGGTCGCACTGGACGCCGGTCGACAGTTGGGCGACGACGTCGCCGGGGAACTTGGCCGACGCGACGGTCCACTCGTCGACGCCCGTTTGGCCGAGGTACCCCGTCGCGACGAGTTCGGTCGGCTCGCTGAACGGCTGGCCGACGGCGGTGCCGGCGACGAGGCGGCACAGGCTGGCCGGGTAGCAGCCGACGTCGAGGATGCCGCCGCCGGCCAGGTCGTGGCTCAGCAGCCGGCTCGTCGGGTCGTACGGGATCGGGGCGTGGAACCCGAACGTCGCCTGGATCACCCGGACGGTGCCGATCGCCCCGCCGCGGATCAGGTCCAGCAGCGTTCGCACCTGCGGGTGGCAGCGGTACATGAACGCCTCCATGAGGAAGACGTCGTGCTGCCTGGCTGCAGCGACGATGGCCTCGGCCTCGGCGGCGTTCACGCCGATCGGCTTCTCGACCAGCAGGTGCTTGCCGGCCGCCGCCGCCTTGATCGCCCACTCGGCGTGCATCGGGTGCGGGGTGGAGATGTAGACGGCCTGCACCTGCTCGTCGGCCAGCAGGGCGTCGTACGACGCGTGCCGGCGGGGGACCGAATACGCGTCGCCGAACGCGTCGGCCGTCGCCTGGTCCCGGCTGCCGACGGCGACGAGGGTGCCGGTCCGCGAAGCGGCCACGCCCTTGGCGAACGTCTTGGCGATCGTCCCGGTCCCGATGATGCCCCACCGTAGTGTGTCGGCCATGAGCGCGCTCTCCTCGTTCCTCGTTTCGCATCCCGCCTGGGTCTGCCGCCGACGGGTCGTCGCCTCGGCCGCGGTTGTCGCCGTCTACTGGTGCCATGACCTCGGCCGTCGGGGCGGGGACAGTATCCGATCCGACCGCGAAGGCGCGAAGAGCGCGAAGGCAGACGCGAAGGGGAAACCTGGGGGTGAAGTTCGGCGGGCCCGTCGCCCGTAGGGTCCGCCTTGGCGGACGCGGGCCGCCCGGCTGTTCGGGGCGGCCGCGACGTCCGGGCGCACCACGAAGGCACGAAGAAGCGAAAGAGGTGAGGGGTGAGGCCGCCCACCCGCCTTTTCCCTCTTCTTCGTGCCTTCGTGGTGAGTTCAACGTCGCGGCCGCTGTGCTTCGACCGAAGCCTAGCAAGGGGCGGCGGTCGCGACGAACTTCGGCCGGCCGAGGACAGCCGACGCCGCCCGTCGGCCGCGGTATAATTTCACCCGCAGGGCGGGGCGGGGTCGTTCGCCGGGGCCGGACGCTACGGATTGTTACAGACTGCTACATTCGGTGCATCCGAGGCACGGGTCGGGCGGGCCGCGGGCGACCTTCGAGCCTCATGGAGCCCGAGAGCCGGCCGAGGCGTCCCCTCCCCAACCCTCCTCCCCCTTCGCGCTTCCTTCGCGGCCTTCGCACCTTCGCGGTCGCATCGGACGTCGGCCGCGTGGTACGCTCCCGGGCCGTCCGCCCCACTTCTCCCGGAGGAACCGCACGATGCGCCGCACGCTCGCCCTGCTCGCCCTCGCCACCCTGTCGGCCGCCCCCGCCGTCGCCCAACAAAAGCCGCCGCCCGCCGGGCCCGCGTCGGCCCCGGCCAAGCCGCCGGCCGAGAGCTACCCCGTCAGCCCAGACGCCGTCCGGCACGACGGGGTGCCGAAGGGCACTGTCACCAAGATGCCGGCCTGGACGACGTCCAAGGTATTCCCGGGGACGGAGCGGGACTGGTGGGTGTACGTGCCGGCCCAGTACGACGGGTCGACTTCGGCCTGCCTGGCCGTGTTCCAGGACGGCTCCGGGCCGGTCGGCGAGAAGGGCGACATTCGGGCCCCGGTCGTGTTCGACAACCTGATCCACCAGAAGGCGATGCCGGTCACGATCGGGGTGTTCATCACCCCCGGCAACGACCCGGTGAAGAACCCGCCGCCGAAGCCCGGCGAGAAGCGGGCGACGCCGTTCCGGCCGAACAACCGCAGCGCCGAGTACGACGTGCTGTCCGACGCGTACGCCCGGTTCCTGCTCGACGAGGTCATCCCGGAGCTGAAGAAGACGTACAAGATCACCGACGACCCGGCCGGGCGGGTGATCTGCGGCAGCAGTTCCGGCGGCATCTGCGCGTTCACGGTCGCGTGGGAGCGGCCGGACGCGTTCCGGAAGGTCGTGTCGCACGTCGGCAGCTTCACCGCGATCGCGTACCGCCCGGCGACGGCGACGAGCCCGATGCGGCCGGGCGGCGACCTGTACCCGGCCCTGGTCCGCCGGAGCCCGCCGAAGCCGCTGCGGGTGTTCCTGCAGGACGGGAAGAACGACCTGGACAACCAGTTCGGGAACTGGTTCCTGGCGAACCTGCAGATGGCGGCGGCGATCAACTACGCGAACCGGACGGCCGACGAGGCGCCGGCCAAGGGCGGCGCGGCGAAGGGTGCCTCGGGCGCCAAGGCAGCGACCCCGGACCGGTACGACCTCAAGACGGAGTGGGGCGAAGGGTCGCACAACGGAAAGCACGGCGGGGCCGTGTTCGCCGACACGATGCGGTGGATGTGGCGGGACTACCCGGGCGTGACGGGGGCGAAGGCGACCGCCGACTGACCGCGAATCGTTCGGCCGCGCGTCGGGCCCGGCCGCTTCCCCCTGGCACGGGTTTCCCACCCGTGCGTGGCGGCCGGGATTTCGAAGCCGCCCTCTCTCCGCGAGCCGATCCTCGCGCACGCGTTGGGAGCCCGCGGCACGGGGAAGCGGCCGCGGCGGCGGACGGGGCCGGTGAGGCGGAACCTACGGGGAGGACGGGCCGATGCGTCACGACCTTAGAAATCGCCACCGGCGGCGAACCCGTGCCGCGGGCCGCACCCGCCGCAGGTTCCACCTGTCGGACCTGTGCGTCGGCCTGGCCGCGGCGGCCCTGCTGTTCGGGGCGGTCATCCCGCACCTGGCGTACCGGTTGGGGAACAACGGCGGCAATCGCACCAAGTGCGCCAGCAACCTCCGGCAGATCGCGATGGCCGCGATCATCTATGCCGGGGCGGACGCCCGGAACAACGGCAAGTTCCCCCGCACCCGCTGGGACCGGGACGCGGCGGCCGCCGGCCCGCCGGCGCTCTACACCGGGACCGATTCGCGGCAGTCGTTCGCCGACCCCACCGGCCCGGACGATCCGGCCGTCCCGCGGGCGAACGACGTGACGGCCGCCCTTTACCTGCTGTTCAAGACGTCGGACCTGACAGCCGAGGTGTTCAACTGCCCGGCGAGCGACGCCCCGCGATTCGACGGTGATGTGGCTGCCCACGCGAACTGGCCCGGCGGCCCACGGCACCTGTCGTACAGCTACAGCAACCCCTATCCGACCCCCGCAGCCGCCGCGGCGGGTTGGAAGTTCGACACTACGCTCGGCCCCGATTACCCGATCGCCGCCGACATGAACTACGGCGACAACCCCAACGGCGGGCCGACGCGGGTGCGGTTCGACGCCGACCGCAAGTCGATGGCGTCGGCCAACAGCGCCAACCACTGGTTCGACGGCCAGCAGGTCGCGTACGTCGACGCCCACGTCGAGTGGAACAGCACCGCGTTCTGCGGGGCCCCGCGGCCGGGCCGCAAC
>JAQGHJ010000273.1 GCA_028288905.1 Phycisphaerales bacterium
GCGGCCCCGGCGGCCAACCCGCCGGCCGTGGGGGAGACGGAGCAGCGCGACGCCAGCGTCGCGCTCGCCGCCCGCTTCTCGACCGCCGCCCACGAGGCCGTCGGGTCCGACAAGGTCGTCCGGGACCCGGCCGCCTGGCGGCAGGCGATCGTGTACCTGACGGCCGCCTCCCGGCTCGACCCGGGCGAGCCGCGGTACCCCCGGCTCCGGTCCGACGCCCTGTCCCAACTCGGCGACGCCGACGGGTCGGCCAAGGCGCTCGAGGAGTACCTGGAGCTCGTCAAGAACGACGACGTCGCCCGCCTCCGGCTGATCGAGTACTACGCGGCCCGGATGCAGACGACGGACGGCCGGCTGAAGTACATCGTGTCCCTGCTGGACAAGCCGAGCGTCTCGAACGAGGTCAAGAGCCGGTGCGCCACGTGGGCCGCCGTCCTGCTCGGCGAGCGGTCGCGGCAGCAGCAGGTGGACATGCTGGCCCGGGCGATCCAGCTCGACCCGGTCAACCTCTACGCCCGCCGGCTGGAGTACGAGCTGCTAACGTCCGGCGGCGCGGGGCCGGAGGAGCGGCTGACGTCTCTGTTCGCCCAGCTCCGGTGCGACCCGGGCCAGGTGCGGGTGCTCGCCACGATCGGGCGGGAGTTGGAGGCCGTCGGGCTCCACCACATGTCGCTGGAGTGGACTGCGTCGGCCATCAATTTGTCGTCCCGGTCGAAGGAGTCGGTTGGGTTCGACGTGTTGGTCGAGTACGCGGTCCAGCTGTACCTCGACGGGCGGGCCCAGGCGGCGGACGAAACGATCGCCGGCGTGCTCGAGGCCGACTCGCTCAACCTCGACGCCTGGTATTTGCGGCTGACGCTGCGGAAGGCGGCCGGGCTTCAGGTCGCCTTCGAGCAGGACCAGGACCGGGCCAAGCGGGTGTTCGCCGCCCGGGCGGGCGCGATCGCCAGGAAGGTGCTGGCCGACCCGGCGCCGTCGCAGCCGGGCGGCACTGGCACGGCCGCGGCGACCGGGCCGTCCAGTCGCCCGATCGACTTCAGCAGCGGTTTCTCGGCCGACGGGGCCGGTGGGGCAACCGCCGGCGGGCCCGTTAACCCCGCCGCCGCCGCGAACGAAGAGGCCCCGACGAGCCAGCGGTTGAAGGACGCGATCGCCCGGCTCAACCGTCCGGACGCCCCGGCCGACCTGCGGGCCGACTTCGTGTCGGCCGTCGCCGACCTGGCATGGTTCGAGCTGTACTTCGAGCGTTCGGAGGCGGCGGCGAAGACGTGGGTTGACGCCATGGCCGAGCTCGTACCGGCGACCGATGGCCGGCTCCTGCGGTTCCGCGGGTGGCTGGACCTCGTCGCCGGCCGTCGGGCCGAGGCGATCAAGACGCTCTGGCCGCTCCACGACCGGGACCCGTTCGCCGGCCTCGGCGTGGTCGCCGCGGTGGGCGGGCCGGTCGCGCCGCCGCCGGCCGCGTCCCAGCCGGCCGCGACGAATCCTGCCGCGACGACGGCCGGCACCACACGCCCGGCGGCGGCCCGTCCCCCGACCTCGACCGAACTCGCGCAGTCCCTGCTGGACAACAACCCCTCCGGGCTCGTCGCCGCCATGCTCATGGCCGACCTGAAGGAGCGGAAGCTTGTCGCCAAGCCGGTGCCGGTCGCCGAGGCGATGAAGAAGGTCGTCGACGCGTTCCCGACCGACCTGATGCGGGTCGTCGACCAGCCGGAACGGTTTTACAGCCTCAACGGCGAGCGGACGAAGGTGCCGTACCGGCTCGGGGAGCCGGTGCTGGCGACCGTCAGCCTGACGAACCTGAGCAAGTACGACCTGCCGATCGGGCAGGACGGGGTGATCAAGTCGGACTTGTGGTTCGACGCCCGGCTCAGCCTCGGGGCCGACCGCCCGTTCCCGATGGCCGCTCACGACAAGATTGCCGGGCCGCTCGTGCTCAAGGCCAAGTCGACCACGAACCAGATCGTGCGGGTCGACCAGGGCGAGCTGGCGGCGGCGCTCCGCGAGCGGCCGGCCGGGTCGATCAACCTGTACATGACGGTCATGACCAACCCGTTCATCCGCCCGGACTTCCGGGTGGTGGCCGGGCCCGGCGGGGTGCGGCGGCAGTTCGTCGACCCGCTGATCCGCGGCGGGATGCCGGTCGCGCAGGAGCCGGACCGCAAGCGGTTGCGGGAAGGGCTGGACGGCCTGCCGAGCCAGAAGATGTGGACGGTGGACGTGCTGACGGCCCTCGTCGAACAGGCCCGCGGGGCGGACGCCGAACCGAACGTGCAGCACCACGCCGCGGACTTCACGGAGCTCGTCGCCCGTACCCGTAAGGATCGGGTCCCGGAAGTGGGGGCGTGGGCCACGTACGCGGCGCTGGAGCTAGCGCCGCCCGAGGACCCGTCGCGGGTGCCGCTCGCCGACGCGCTGGCCGCGTCGCCGACGTGGGAGGGCCGGCTGCTGGCCGTCCGTGCGGCCCGGGGGCTCGACCCGGCGAGCCGGTCTCGGATTGCCAGCGCGCTGGCGGGCGACGCGAACGATCTCGTGAAGACGGCCGCGGCGGCCGAGGCTGAGTTGGCGTCCCGTGGCCCGGCCACCAAGCCGGCCGGGCCAGCGACGGGCTCGGCTTCCCCGCCGCTGGCGTCTCCAGGCCCGGCGTTACCGTCAGGCCCGGCGTTACCTGGCGGCCCCACGCTTCCCAGCGGCACGGGCGGCACCGCCGTCCCGCTTCCCGGCGGGCCGGGCAGCAAGTAGCGGTTCCTCGCACCCGGCCTGCGCGTCGGTGGAAGGAGGTTCGCCGGTCTTGGCCGGCGTCTTCCGACCGCACCCGTCCCGCAGGAGGGCCGACTCTGCTTTCAGAGCCACCCGGCCGGAACTCACCTGCCCGCGCAGCCCGGACGGTCGCACCCCGTACGGCGTCGGCCCTCCGCGGCAGCCGGTGATCCGTCACTCCCTTTTCACCCGCCCCGAAAGTTTCCAGGCGCGAGCGACCGATAACACGGTTGCCATGCCATACCGCACCGCCGCCGCGCCTCTTATCGGACTCCCGCTCGTCCGCTGCCGCCGCGCCGCCCGCCGGCAACCGCCGTCCCGGTACGTCGGCCGCGCCGCGGCTCTGAC
>JAQGHJ010000286.1 GCA_028288905.1 Phycisphaerales bacterium
GATCCGTGCCGACCCGGCCTTGGACCGGGTGGCGGTCCTGATGTACACGGCGTTCTCGGACCCGCAGCAGCACGACGACGCCCTTCGCCTCGGGGCGCAGGGGTACGTCGTCAAGGGCCGGCACTCGTTCGACGAGATCACGGCGACCATCGACCGGCACCTCGGCCGTTCGGGCTGATCCCGGCCCGCGAACGACCCGTCCTCGCCCGCCGCCGCGAGTGCCGACGGGTTCGTCGGACGTCGCCCACGCCCGCCGGAATGGGTCGTCCTCCCCCCGCATGCGTGGCTCCGACATGCCTGGTAGGACGGCCGTCGTGGGCGCGGTAGTCGACGAACCGGCGGCGAGGTTTCTGGGGGCCCGTGTGGAGTCGGGCGAGACCGAGCGGCGGGACATCGGGCGGCTGACCCGGCGGCTCCACGTCAGCCGGGACGCCGGCCGGGCATTCGAGGCGTACCTGACGTTCGGCCAACGCCTCGTCGACCGGATCGCCGTCTTCGGCGGGTCGTGGACGTTCATCCTCATGTTCCTCGCCACGCCCGCCGGGTGGATCGTCCTGATCAGCGTGATCTTGGGCCGGGTTGGCAAGCCGTTCAACGCCTACTCGTACGTCTTCCTGAACCTGATCCTGTCGATGCTCGCGGCTCTTCAGGCCCCGGTCACCATGATGAGCCAGAACCGCCACCCGGCTAAAGATCGGGTGGCCGCCGCGCACGACTACGAGGTGAACCTGAGGGCGGAACTGGGGATTCCGGCCCTGCGCGCCAAGATCGATGCCCTGCGCGAGGCCCAGCGGGCCGAACTCGCCGTGATGCAGCAGGAGCAGATCAAATTGATCACGAAATGGTGCCGGCCGGGAACGGCAGAGTAGACCACCGGCCGCACGGCTGGTGGTTCCCATTCGTCACACTCGCCAGCCGAAGCCCCCCTTGGTGGGCGGAGAAGGCGTCGAGGATCGGGCCGCCCGCACGTCGGGCACCTTGTTAGTGGCAATGCAGGCACCGACCCCGCTGCCGCAGATCGCCGGCCCTCGGGTGACCGTGCCGCCGGCGGCCGCCCGGGCCAGCGGCACCACGAAGTCCGGGTAGTCGTCGCCGACCACCAGCGCGTCGGCGACGAAGTCGATCACCTCGTGCCCCTCGCCCTGGAGGGCGGCCGGCAGGGTTGCGTTTAGGGCGAACCCGCCGTGGTCTGCCGCGATGCCGATTCGCAACGTGTTCCATTCACGTTCAACGCCTCGAACCCGGAGACGACGTCGAACAGTTCCTCGTCAATGCCGCCCTGCCGCAACCGGTGGAACGTGTTGTTGAGGCCGTCCAGCAGGTCGTCGATGTTCTTGTCCGCCCGCTGCATGGCGGCCAAGCGGCTCGCGTTTTCGCTGGCCAGGGATTCGGCGCAGGCCCGGAAGAGCGAGATGAACAGGTAATCGCGGACCAAAGGCCCCAGGGTGGCCGCAACGCCGCCCATGACCTGGGGCACGGTCGGCGTCGGCCAGCGGACGGCAGTCATGCCCCGCTGCCACTCGGCGTCGAGCGGCAGCAACCGCTGGGCGACGGGCTCGTACAGCGACCCGGGCGTGGGCCGGTTGTGGAACACGTACAGCCGCGCGTACTGGCCCTTGGCCCGACGGCCCTCGCTCTCGACCTGGATGCGGCCGACCAGCGGCGTGATCGACCGGACGGATCCGGGCACATCGAACAGCCCGACCGGCATCAGCCCCGCGTCGCGCAGCCGCTCGTGGACGCGCTCGCCGACGGCCCAGACTTCCGGCGTGCCGGGCAGAGCGGCAAGCACGGTGACCGCGTAATCGGCCACGACATCGTTGAACGGTCCCACCAAGCCTTGGTCGGACCCGAAGACGACGGCCCCGACTCCCCCCGCATCGGCTTGGCCGCTCCCTTCGACCGTCGAACGCCCCCGGAGGCACGCCCCCAGGCCGAGCTCAACCGTCCGGTAGTAGTCGGCCAGCGCCGCGACGGCGTTCTCGTACTGGCCGATGCTGGAGGCGGCGACGGCCTTCATCGTCCGGACGACGGACTGGAGTTGGCCCGCACTGTTGATCTGGTGCCGCAGGCTCGCCGTGGTGTCGCTCATGGCGTCGCCCTGGGCTGGAACGGCGCCAGGGCTGTGCGGGCGAGCTCGACGATCGTCCTGCGCCCGTCGTCGTCCAGCTTGACGGCCGATTAGAACCGGGCACGGACCTCGGCCGGAAGGCCGGCCGTGGCGTCCCGCACGGCGCGCTGGGCGTCGGGCATCCGGTCGAGCGGCACGGGGTCGAACAGCTTGGCCGACAGCGCCAGCAGGACGGCGATCTGTCCGGACACCGGGATCGGCGAGAGGTCGGGCTGCTGCAGGCAGGCTCGGATCCGCCGGCCGTGCTCGATGGTGGCGCGGGTGTTGTCGTCCAGGCGGGCGCCGAAGCGGGCGAAGCCTTCCAGCTCCTCGAACTGGGCGAAGGACAGCTTCAGGTCGCCCGTGGCGAGTCGGTAGGTCGGCCGCTGGGCTTGGCCGCCGACCCGCGACACCGACTTGCCCACGTCGACCGCGGGCAGGACGCCGAGCTGGAACAGCGACGGCGAAAGGTAAACCTGTCCGTCGGTGATCGAGATCAGGTTGGTCGGGATGTAGGCCGAGATGTCCTCGGCCTCGGTCTCGATGATCGGCAGGGCCGTCAACGACCCGCCGCCCCGGTCGGGGCGGAGGTGGGTCGACCGTTCCAGCAGGCGGGAGTGGATGTAGAAGATGTCGCCGGGGAACGCCTCGCGGCCGGGCGGTCGGCGGAGCAGCAGGGACAGCTCCCGGTACGCCTCGGCGTGCTGCGTGAGGTCGTCGTAGACGATCAGCACGTCACGGCCGGCCTCCATGAAGTGCTCGGCGATGCTGGTCGCCGCGTACGGGGCGACGTAGGTCAGGCCCGGCGGGTCGTTGGCGGCGGCCACGACCACGACGGTGTAGTCCATCGCCCCCCGTTCCCGCAGGCCGGCCACCGCCTTGGCCACGGCCGACGCCCGTTGGCCGATCGCGCAGTAGACGCACAGGACCCCCTGCCCCTGCTGGTTCAGGATCGCGTCGATCGCGATGCCCGTCTTGCCCGTCTGCCGGTCGCCCAAGATCAGCTCCCGCTGGCCCCGGCCGACGGGGATCAATGCGTCGACCACCGTGATGCCGGTTTGGAGCGGCACCGTCACCGGGGCGCGGTCCATGATCGGGGCGGCCGACCGCTCGACGGGCAGGCGGGCGGTGGTGGCGACCGCTCGGCCGCCGTCGAGCGGGCGGCCGAGCGGGTCGACGACGCGGCCCAGCAGGGCGTTGCCGACGCCCACGTCCACGACCCGGCCGGTCCGCGTGACCTCGTCGCCCGCGCGGAGCTGTGCGTGGTCCCCGAGGAGGACGACGCCGACCTCTTCCTCGTCGACGTTGAACGCGATGCCCAGCACGCCGCCGGGGAAGCGGACCAGTTCCTCAATCCCGACGCCGGGCAGGCCCGACACGGTGGCGATGCCGGTCGAGACGCCGGTGATCGTGCCCACCTCGCGCGGCGTCAGCCGCGGGGCGAAGGCGGCCCGGGCCCGGCCGATCCCGTCGAACGCCCGGTCGAACGCGGCCCGGAGGTTGTCGGATGCGGTCTTCATCAGCTCGCCTTGGCGGCGACCGCCGGCCCGAGGGGAAGGGGCTGCGGCGGCGCGGTCGGACCCGGCCCGTCCACGAGTTCGTCAACGCCGGCCGCCAGGCTCGACAGGTGATCGGCGAACGTCCAAGCCAGCTTCTGCCCGTTCGCGGACAGCTCGATCCCGGCGACCACATCGGGCGCGGTTTCGAACCGGAGGCGGACGTCGGCAGCAAAGGTTTCGTCGACCGCTTGCTGGACGGCGGCGCGGCGATCGGGAGGCAGGTCGAACGCCGTCCGCACGACCGCGGCGTCCGGTGCCGTCCGGACGGCCTCGGCGAACCGATCCTTCATCCCGCTGTCCATCTGCCGCAGGCGGCGGATGAGGACGTCCACCATCCGCTCCTCCAGCGCCGTGTCGGCCAGGTCCGCCAGCGCCTGGCGGGCAATGGCAAACACCTCGTCCTGCGTCCGGCGTGCGACCGCTTGCCGGAGGTGGTCGGCGTCGGCCCGCATCGCGTCCCGGCGTTGGGCAGCGGCCGCGTCGGCGGCCCGGTTGGCGTCGTCAATCAGCCGCCGCCGCTCGGCCTTAGCCTCGTCGGTCGCCTTGGACATCAGCGCGGCCCGCTCGCGGTCGAACGCGTCGTTCTTTTGTTGGAACGCCTCCCGGTCCGTTCTCGCAGCCGCCTTGTCGGCGTCGGCACCGGCCAGCTCCGCGGCGACCCGCTTCTCCCGGGCGTCGATGGCGTCCAGGACCGGCTTGTAGAGGAACCGCTTCAGCAGCCACACCAGGGCTAGGAAATTTAGGGCCTGCGCCGCCACGGTGAACCAGTCGATCGGCATGGTTCACTTCCCCGCCGCTTGTGCGATGGCGTGGTTCCAGAACGGGTTGGCGAAGATCAGGATCATCGACACGACGAAACAGTAGATGCCCAGCGACTCGATCATCGCCAGGCCGACGAAGAGCGTGCGGGTGATGGTGGACGACGCGTCGGGCTGTTGGGCGAGGGCGGTCAGCGCCGTCGAGACGGACCGCCCCTCGCCCAGGGCCGGCGCCACGCACCCCGCGGCCGTGGTCAGGCCGGCGGTGGCGATCGAGGCGACCGCAATCAGGGTCATGCTGTCCATTCGGGTTCCTTCGGTTCGGCCGGGCCGGCGCCTGCCGAAGCGGGCACCGGTTGCGGCTCGGGGGGTCGGGTGGCGGCGGCGATGTAGACCGCGGCCAGGATGCTGAAGATGTAGGCCTGGACCATCCCGGTCAGCAGCCCCAGGGCGGTCATGAGGATGGGGAAGAAGAACGGCGTGATCGTCAGCAGGATGGCGATGATCATCGCCCCGCTCATCATGTTGCCGAACAGGCGGACGGCCAGCGCCAGCGTGCGGGAGACCTCGCTGATCAGGTTGAACGGCAGCATGACCCACGTCGGCTGGACGTAGGTCTTGAGGTACCCGACCAGCCCTTGGTCTTCGATGCCGAACAGCGGCACGGCGACG
>JAQGHJ010000290.1 GCA_028288905.1 Phycisphaerales bacterium
GCCGGCGGCGGGCCGGCGTGCAGGGCGGCGTACCGGGCGGCGAGCCCGCCCATCGAGATGCCGACCACGTCCACCGCCCGGGTCTCGCCGGCGTCGGCCGACGGGAACGCGGCGTCCACCTCCCGCACGATCTTCGCCCGGGCGTCGTCGAACGACCCGCACCAGAACAGGTTCACCGTGAGGACGCGGTTCGGGTCGACCGCCAGCTTCCGCAGCCGCCCGGCCACCACCGACGAGCTGAACCCGACGTCCATGAACCCGTCGATCACCACGACCGGGCGGGGCAGCGGCCGAGGGTCGGCCGCCATCGCCCCCAGCTCGTCCTCGGCCCGGGCGGCCGTCAGCGGGAACGACGGGTTGGGCGTCCCCGCCCCGCACCCGCCGGCGGCCGCGGCACATAGAGCGGCGAGGAGGAGGGCGAGGATGGGCGGGCGGTTGGGCATGGAGGAGCGGCGGCGACGGCGTGGCACCGTGGCGGGGGCGATGCGACGCCCGGTTTTACCAAGAAGGCTCGACGGGCACGAAGGGATTTGGAAGGTGAAGACAGCGCGGCGAGCCCCGCGACCGGGCCGGCTGGCGCGGTTCGGCGGCTCGCGCCGTCCCGCCCGAAATGGCGTGAGCCCTCCGGCCCCCTCACCCTTGGGGAGAGGGTTGGGGTGAGGGTGAAGGTCGGAATGGCCTCGTGCTCGCGAAGCCGATTGGACCGATAGCGCGTGGCCCGCTCTACGTTCACCCTCACCCGCCGCGTCTCAGAACTCGAACGCGTTCTGCCCGAGCCGGCGGTCGATCTCCTCGACGACCTTCCGCTCCTCCGCCTCCCCCTTCGCCTGGAACGTGACGCTGAACCGGACGTACGCGCCCGCGTCGTCCCAGGGGACGGTGCTGATCAGGTTCTCCGTGATCATCCACCCACTGAACTGCTCGGCCTTCTCGAAAGCGACCCGCTGCCCGGTCTTGTTCGTCGCGGCCCGTGGGGCCTTCACATATAGAAAGAAGCTGCCCTTGGGCTTCTTCGCCGCCAGCCCGTGCTTCTGCAACACGCCCACGAGCAAGTCCATCCGCCGGCTGTACTTGGCTGCGATTTGCTGCGTCTGCTCGGGGTGGTCGAGGCAGTACGCGCACGCCTCCTGGATGCCGAGGTACTGGCCGGAGTCGGTGTTGTCCTTCACGTCGGCGTACGCCTTGACGATCAGCGGGTTGCCGACGACGAACCCGAGCCGCCAGCCGGTCATGTTGAACCCCTTGCTCATCGAGTGGAGCTCGATGCCAACGTCCATCGCGCCGGGCGTCGCCAGGAAGCTCAGCGGCTTGCCCTCGAAAACGAGGGCCGCGTACGCCGCGTCGTGGATGACGACGAGGTTGTGCCGCTGGGCGAACTGGACGACATCGGCGAAGAACTCCGGCGTGGCCGAGGCGCCGGTCGGGTTGTTCGGGTAGTTGATGACGAGCGTCTTGGCCCGCGCCAGCACGTCGGCCGGGATGCTGTTCAGGTCGGGCAGGAACGCGTTCTGCTCCAGTAGCGGCAGGTTGTGGACGCTGCCGCCGAGCCACTTGGCGTGGGTGCCGAACACGGGGTAGCCGGGCGTGGTCATCAGGGCGACGTCGCCGGGGTTGATGAACGCGGCCGGCAGGATGCTCAGGGCGGCCTTCGACCCGATCGAGTGGACGACCTGGGTGTTCGGGTCGACGCCGTCGACCCCGCACACGTTCTTCATCCACCGGGCGGCGGCCTGCTGGTACGGGGCGGCGCCGTTGTCGGCGTACCCGCGGTTGCCCGGGTCTTTGCTGGCCCGGTACAGCTCGTCGACCACGTCCGGGAACGGCGGCTCGTCCGGCTCGCCGACGCCCATGTCGATGATCTGCCCGCCCGGGTTGGCGGCCAGGGCGGCCCGCTTGGCCCGCTTGATCTTCTCGAACTTGTAGATCTCGGTGCCCTTGCCGTAGCCCTTGCCGCCGATCCGGTCCGCGAACAGGTTCTGGATGTACGGGTCGCTCATGGTCGTCGTCCTCTGGCCTCGCTCCGCTCGCTCGGTCTGGCACCCTCTCCGGTGAGGGGAAAGGCGGGCCAGTTTACGGCCCGGCGGGGGGTGGGCCAAGGCGGGCCGGGGGCGGGCGGGTGGGGCACGGGCAAACGACGGGGGAGACGCGACTACGAAGCGCGAAGAACGCGAAGGCGAGCGTTCGGGGCGGCCTGCCCGTGCCGTACAATCCCGCGCGTGCCCGCCGCCGACCCATCGCCCGTCCCGCGGCCCACGACCGCGTACGTCGCCCTCGGCGCCAACCTCGGCGACCGCCCCGCCACCCTGCGGGCGGCCCTCGACCTGCTGGCGGCCGCCCCGGGCCTCACGGTCACGGCGATCTCATCGTTCCTGGAGAACCCCGCCGTCGGCGGGCCGGCCGGGCAGCCGGCGTTCCTGAACGCCGTCGCCGAGGTTCGCACCACGCTCGGCCCGCGGGCGATGCTCGGGGTGCTGTTGGACGTCGAGCGTCAACTCGGCCGGGAGCGGCGGGAACGGTGGGGGCCGCGGACGATCGACCTCGACCTCGTCCTGTTCGGGGACGCCGTAATCGCGGACCAGGACCTGAAGGTCCCCCACCCGCTGATGCACGAGCGGGCGTTCGTCCTGACCCCGCTGGCCGAGGTCGCCCCGGCCGCCGTCCACCCGGTGCTCGGGCGGACGGCGGCCGAGCTGGCAGCCAACTTGGCAGCCGGCGACCGACCTCCTCGTGGCACGGGTTTTCAACCCGTGCGCGACGACGCCCCGCCTGCCGACGCCGATGCGAGTGCGGGACTGGCCGGCCCGACGGCGGCCGCACGGGTTGAAAACCCGTGCCACGGGGGAGGGCTCGCGCCGGCAGTTCCTTCAGGGGACGCAGCCCCGCCGCCCGCCATTGCCCTCCGCCCCGCGACGTCCGCCGACGGCCCGGCCGTCCGGGACCTCGTGTTCGCCGTCCTCCGCGAGCACGGGCTGACCCCGGACCCGTGCGGGGCCGACCTCGACCTGCTCGACCTGGAGGGCACCTACGCCCGCGCCGGCGGCCGGTTCGACGTGCTCGTCAACCCGGCCGGGCACGTCCTCGGGTCCGTCGGGCTGCACCGGGCAGACGCCGGCACGGCCGAGCTGCGGAAGATGTACCTGCATCGGTCCGTCCGCGGGCAGGGGTGGGGCCGGCGGCTGCTCGACCACGCCCTGGCCGAGGCCCGGCGGCTCGGGGTCCAGCGGGTGACGCTGGAGACGGCTGCTGTGCTGGCCGATGCGGTGCGGCTGTACGAGCGGAACGGGTTCGTCCGGCTGGCCGGCGAGGCGTGCAAGGTCGGGCGGTGCGACGCGGTGTACGAGCGAACGCTGTGACACCGCCCGCCGCGGGGGAGCCCGCGCGCTCTACCGGCCGGCAGCCGGCACGGCGGCCATCGCCGCTGTCGGGATCACGTCGAACCCCGTGGGGACCGCTTGCCCGTACTGACGGGAGACCTCGGCCATCCGGTCCTCACTCAGCCCGACCTCGCGGCCCAAGGCGCACGCGCGGGCGAAGCTGGCCCGGCGGACGATCCCGAGCGTGTACGACAGGACGAGCAGCGTGACGGCAATCCCGCACACGACGGCGGGCGGGAGCCATTCCGCGGTCGGTCCGGCGTTCGCCACGCCCATGACGGCGATCAGTCCCGCGAACGCCGCCACCCATAAGCACGCCGTCCGACCCCAGGCGACGAGCACGGATTTGGCGCTCAGCCCGATCGGGGTGCCGCGGAACTGCCGCCCCTCCTGCGCGAACACGACGAAGCTCTTCCGCGGGAAGACCGGGACGTGGTAAAGGTGGAAGAACTGGGTGGCGACGTGGAACCCGCCGCCGGCCACGCGGTCGACCCCGCCGTACAAACTCGTCCCGTAGAACAGCAACATCGGCATGTCCCCAAGGTGGCGCGCGGCGGCCGTAGCTGCGGCCGGCTACGGGAACATACCGCCTGAGCCTACCGGTTCAAGCGATTTCCGTGCGCTGCCTGGGTCTGCTTCGAGCGCCGGGACCGATCGGCCCCGCGCCGCGCGTGCCTCCGCCTTGACGCCCCCGCCGCCGCCCGCGCAAATGGCCGGCACGATGAACGTCCTGACCACGATCCCCGAGGTCCGGGCCGCGCGGGCCCAGCTCGGCCGGCTCGCCCTCGTCCCGACCATGGGCGCGCTGCACGCCGGGCACCTGTCCCTGATCGACGTCGCCCGCCGTCGCGCGCCCCACGTGGCCGTCAGCATCTTCGTCAACCCGACCCAGTTCGGGCACGCCGAGGACTACACCCGGTACCCCCGCCCGCTCGAGGACGACCTGGCCAAGTGCCGGAACAACGGGGTCGACTTCGTGTTCGCCCCGAGCCCGGAGACGATGTACCCGCCGGGGGCGGTCGACTGCGTCGTCGACCTGCCGACCCTTTCCACCGTGCTCGAGGGCAAGCACCGGCCCGGGCACTTCAAGGGCGTGTGCCAGGTGGTGGCCAAGCTGTTCAACATCGTCCGCCCGGACGCGGCCTGCTTCGGGCAGAAGGACTACCAGCAGCTCCGCATCCTCGAGGCGATGGTCGAGGCGCTGGACATGAACGTCGAGGTCATCCCGTGCCCGACCCTGCGGGACCCCGACGGGCTGGCGATGAGCAGCCGCAACGCCTACTTATCCGACGAGGAGCGGGCCAAGGCGCTGGCCGTCAGCCGGGCGCTCGCCGCCGCCCAGGCCGAGTTCGCCGCCGGCGTCCGCCAGGCGAACCGGCTGCTGACGACCGTCC
>JAQGHJ010000301.1 GCA_028288905.1 Phycisphaerales bacterium
CCCCCGACGGCTACGCGGCAGGATTTTCATTGCGTTCCCAACGTGTTGCGAACTGGAAGACGGATGTTCCCCGCGCCTCCGCCGGCCGCGGAACCCGCTCATCTTGGCACCCGCACCGACCGACGTCGAGGTCCGCCGCGGTGGCCGCCGCCCGGCCGCCCACCCCCGATAACCCGCGCCCCCCGCGCCGCCGGCACCGGTGGCGGTCCCGTTTCGCCCGCTGTGCGATTTCCGATACGGCGGGTTCAAGGCGGGCCGTCCCCGCACCGATGCTGTGGGTGCCGCCCGACGTCGAGACGACGCCCGGCCCTTCGGGGCCGAAGTGTTGGGGAGAAGTCGGGCCCGGCGGCCGCGTGTGTGCGGCCGATCGGGGCGCAGGTGCGCCGCACTCGTGCAGGACCCCCCAGCCGGGCGGACATCCGCCCCGGACGCGCATGCCGGAATGGGCAGACGGGGCGGAGTCGTGCAGAGGCAGTCGTGGTCGCCTAGAGAACAAAGGAGTTCCCGATGAAGGCGATGAAGATGCTGGTGTCGAAGCTGGTCCGTGACGAGCAGGGCGGCGAGGTTCTGGAGTACGCCCTGATCGCCGGTCTGATCGTGGTGGCCGCGATCGCCGCGATCACCTCGGTCGGCACGAAGGTGCTGGCCCGCTGGACGAGCCTGAACGCGTCCATGTGAGCGCGGGCGGCCGGGCGGCGGCCCGTTCGGGCCGCCGCCCGGCCAACCGAATCGTCAACCCGTCGCGCCCGCGGCCACACGCCGCGGGCGCGGCTTTGTTTGTCCCCCGCGGAGGTTCCGCCATGAGCAGCGCGAGGCAGATGTACCGAACTGTCCGAGCGGGTGGGGCGGCGGCGGGGCGGGCCGCGGGCCGGCTGGCGGCCGACGACGGCGGGGCCGAGTTGATCGAGTACGTGCTGATCGCCGGGCTGATCATCGTCGGCACGATCGCCGTGATCGCCGGGTTCGGGACGAAGGTCGTCGCCAAGTGGACGTCGGTCAGCAGCTCGTCGCTCTGAGCCGATACAGGGGACGGGGCCGGGCCGCGGGCGAGTGACCGCGGCGGCAACCGACCCGATCCCCGGTCCGCCGTACACCCCACGCCGATGCGCCACTGGCACCTGCTCGCCCCGTACGTCCCGCTGGCGGCCCTGCTCGTCTGGGCCGCCGTCGCCGACGCCCGCACTCGCCGGATCCGCAATTGGCTGACGCTGTCGCTGGCCGCGACCGGGTTCGCCCAGAGCTGGTTCGCGGCCGGGACGGTCGGGCCGGGCGGGTCGGTCCTGGGGCTGCTGGCCGGCGGGGGGCTGCTGATCGTGCCGTTCGCCCTCGGGGCGCTCGGCGGCGGGGACGTGAAGCTGCTGGCCGGGATCGGGGCGTGGCTCGGGCCGGTGCTGGTGTTCCAGGTGTTTTTGGCCGAATCGGTGATCGGGCTCGGGATCGTGCTCGCCCAGGCGACGGCGGCCGGCAAGCTGCGGCGGCTCGTCCGGAACTCGGCCGCGATGGCGGTCGACCTGGCCCACGTGAACGTGCTCGGGGCCGACCACGCCGAGCAGGTCGGGCGGCAACTGACGAGCATCGACCGCCCGCTCCCGTACGCCGTCCCGACGCTGGCGGCGGCGGCGGTGGTGGTGTGGGCGAACGTGATGGGGTGACCGCCGCGAGGAGTTGCCGCCGCCGCCGCGCGGGGCGGCCGAGACCGTAACGAGGAGGGCCGCGGGCCATGACCAAACGAACCGACACGCTTGCCGCCGGTCGCCCGGCCATTCCCGCCCGCCGCCGCCGCCGCGGCAACGGGGTGCTCGAGGCCGCCCTCGTCCTGCCGGTGCTCCTGTCCCTGAGCATGGGGATGGTCGAGTTCGGGCAGTTCTTCTACATGAAGCACACGATCCAGGCGGCGAGCCGGGACGCGGCCCGGACCGCGATCCTCAGCTCCGTCACCCACGCCCAGGCCCAGGCCGCGGCGACGAGCACGATGAACGCGGCCGGCGTGTCAGACACGACCAAGTACTCGGTCACGTTCGTCAACGCGTCCGGCGGGGCGACGATCGCGGACGTCGGGACGGCCGCCAAGGGGACGAGCATCAAGGTAACCGTCAGCTCGACGGCCGGGCAGATCAGCGTCCGCCCGCTCGGCGTGATCACGGCCAACCGGCCGATCGTCGGGATCACGACGATGATCAAGGAGTGACGGGCGGCGAGGGAAGGCGGGGGGGCCGACACTCGCTCCGGCCTGGCCAGGGGCTCCGACTCCAGTTTGCCTCGAACGCCGGGATTGCCTGTTCTGAAATTCCTCGCCCCGGCCATGCTGGCCGGGGCGATTTCGTTGGTTCGCCCGGGCCCCCCGCTCGGCTCGCCGGCCGAATGGCATTCGGGACGGCGGGCCCAAAACCCTCACCTCGCGCGGTAACGCCGCCTCTGTCGTCTAGAGCGCAGCGAAAGATCTCGGTCCGGAAGCGCCGCCAACTGACCGTCATACCGTCCCGAGATCCTTCGCTGCGCTCAGGTTGACAGAGGCGAAGCGTTACCGCGGGAGGAGGCAGACCTGGCTCGCCGGCGGGTCTTCGGGCCAGGACAGCGTGACCCTCGCGGTCTGTCACTTCACTTGAGGCTCGGCAGCCCGTTGCCGGCGGCCGCCGAACTGACGTCGTCACGTCGGTGTCGGCCGAACAACCGATTTGCCGCCGCCCCGTATCCCGCTCGTTCGACACGAATTCGGACGTGCCCCCCGCCCGCCGGCCGCCGCACCGGCCGCGGCAACACTGGCACGGCCGGTTTTCTCGGCACCACCGCCCGGGATCGGAAAAGCGGGGCGGCCGGCACAGGCGTTAAAGCCGCGCCCGATCCCCGCCGAATCTTGCCTCAGCAGGACCCCGGTCGCCGGGGGCCAAACCCCCCGTGACCCCGGGGCGGCCGGCCGCGTGGGCCGGGCCGACGCCCGAGGGGTCCGAACGCGAAGATCCGTGGAGCACCGCCGATGAACGTCAAGAGCTGGATCCCGTTGGTGGTGGCCGGGCTGCTGGCGCTGGTCGCGCTGGTGGTGGCCCGCAAGGCCCTGAGCAAGCCGGGGTCCGGTCCCGGGCCCGGCGACCTGGTGTCGGTGGCGATCGACGCCCGCGACCAGCAGCCCCGGGGGGAGATCGGGGCGGACGACATCCTCGTCAACAATTTGGCGGCCGAGAAGACCCCCG
>JAQGHJ010000119.1 GCA_028288905.1 Phycisphaerales bacterium
ACCACCCCTGCCCCGCGGTTGACAGTCGGCCTATCATTGCGGTATTGCTTAACGATTCGTCCCCGCGGCCGGCCCGCGCCCCTGCCGACCCGGTCCGGCCGCGGTCGGTTTTTCACCCGCCGGGCGCACACGACCCACCATCTATGGCTACCGACCTGAACGTCGCATCGACGAACGAACGCGCCGCCGAAGAGTACTTCCGCCGCGGCCTCGAGGCCGAGAAGGAAGGCAACCCCGAGCGGGCGGCCGAGCTGTACGAGCGGACCCTGAACGAGAACCCGGACCACGAGCTCGGCGCGTTCCGGCTGGCCGTCCTGCTGGACCGCCGCGGCGAGGACGCCAAGGCGATCGAGCTGTACGAGCGGATCAGCACGAGCCCGCCCGTCCACCTCAACGCGCTGATGAACCTGGCCGTCCTGTACGAGGACAACAACCACTACGAGGAGGCGTACCGCTGCCTCGACGCGATCCTGCGGACGGACCCGAACCACGCCCGGGCCCGGCTGTACATGAAGGACGTCGAGTCCGCCCGCGGCCAGTACTTCGAGGACGACGCCAAGCCGGACAAGCGGAACCAGGTCATGGAGATCCCGATCTCCGACTTCGAGCTCAGCGTTCGCAGCCGCAACTGCCTCAAGAAGATGAACATCCGGTCGCTCGGGGACCTGCTCCGCACGACCGAGCCGGAGCTGCTGAGCTACAAGAACTTCGGCGAGACGAGCCTGAACGAGATCAAGACCCTGCTGGCCGCGAAGGGCCTGCGGCTCGGGCAGAACGTAGACGAGTCCAAGACGGCCGCCGCCCGCAAGTCCCCGACCCCGGCCGGCAACGTTCCGAACGAGGTGCTGAGCAAGTCGGTCGCCGACCTGGAGCTCAGCGTCCGCAGCCGCAAGGCGCTGCAGCGGCTGAACATCAACTCGCTCAACGACCTGGCCATCCGGACCGAGGACGAGCTGCTCGGGTGCAAGAACTTTGGGCAGACGAGCCTGAACGAGATCAAGCAGCAGCTGGCCAGCTTCGGCCTGTCGCTGCGGAAGCTAGAGGAGTAGTCGTTCGCTCGAGCGGCTTTGTGCGTCGTCCGGACCGATGACGTGCTGCCCCGACGCGGAACGAGATTAGGAACGCGACGCGACCCCGGATCGGGCCTGGTGCCTGCCCCGGGGTCGTGTCGCGTTTTGACCTCGTGTCGACCCGGTTTCCATTCCCTGGGAACCCACGCTACTTTCCCGCGTACCGCTTGTGACGACACCGTCCTCAGGCGCGGGACGAACCGTATTTTACCGTTCCCGCTCCGGAACCCGCGGAGCGACTCGACCCGCCCGAAGGATCGTGTGACGGATGTGCCGAGCGACGAAGTGCCGCTCACGGACGAGCCGCGCCGACCGCCGCGAACCGCGGGATCACCCCGACCCTTAAGGATCACCGGCATGGATGCCGCCCGCCGTCGCCCCCGCCCTCCCCGCGCCCGCCGCGCCGCCGGCCGGTCCCCGGTCGTGATGTCCTCGATCCGCTGGTCGGCCGGTGTCGTGCTGGCGGTGCTGCTGGGGGCGTTCGTGTTCCCGCTCGGGTGCGGGCAAGGGCCGAAACCGCCGCCGGCCGCCGTCGCGGCCCCGGTTGTGCGGGTGCGGGTGCTGACCGACGCGACCGGGGCCAAGCTCGTCGCATCGACGCTCGCCAAGCCCGTCCTCGTCCGGGCGGCCGGCGGGCAGGCGGTCCGGCTCAACCTGCCGGTGAACGCATTCGTCCCCGTGTCGCTCACCCCGGCCGGGTGGCAGGTCGGGGGGGCGGCCCTCGGCGGCACCGGCGACTTAACGCTCGAGGCCGACCCGGAGGGCAGCGTCGCGCTGGCCGACGCGTCCGCCGCCCGCCCGGCCGACGCCCGGGCTTACCGCGGGTCGCTCCGGTTCGTCCCCACCGCCAAGCCTGGCTCGGCCGCCAAGGCGGGTGCCGCCGACAAGGCCGGCGCGTTCGACGCTGTGAACCACGTCCTCGTCGACGACTACCTCAAGGGCGTGCTGGCGGCCGAGCTTTACCCGGAGTTCGCCCCCGAGGCGTACAAGGCCCAGGCGATCGCCGCCCGGACGTACGCGATCTACGCCGCCCGCACCGCCCCCGACGGCCGGCACTGGGACCTGCACAGCGACACCCGCAGCCAAATGTACGGCGGGGTGAAGTCCGAGACGCCCAAGTCCGTCCTGGCCGCCGTCGAGACGGCCGGCGTCGTCCTCGCGTTCGGCCCGGCCGGCGAGGAGCGGATCTTCAAGGCCTACTACAGTTCCTGCTGCGGCGGGGCGACCCAAACCCCCCAGGAGGGGCTCGGCGAGTCGACCCCCGGCCCGTACGCCGCCCGCAGCGTCGGCCGCCGGTGCGACGTCACCGCCGGACGGTACAAGGCCAAGTTCGACTGGGGCCCGGTCGTCGTCAGCCGCGACGAGCTGGCCCGCCGGTTCAAGGCGTGGGGCCGGAACAACTACCCGGCGTTCCAGAAGCTCGTCGGCGTGCGAAAGGTGGAGGTGGCCCGGACGAACGCCGCCGGCCGCCCGACCCAGTTCGCCGTCGAGGACACCCGCGGGGCGCGGTTCCTGCTCGGCAGTGAACAGCTCCGGCTGGCCGTCAACTACGAAGCCCCGGAGAAGGACAAGCTCCCGAGCGCGTTCGTCACGCCGGTGACGGAGGGCCCGAACGTCCGCTTCGCCGACGGCCACGGCTTCGGCCACGGCGTCGGGCTCTGCCAATGGTGCATCGAAGCCGAGGCCCGGCAGGGGCTCGGGCACGAGGCGATCGTCCGCGACGCGTACCCGGGGGCGGTGCTGGTGAAGGGGTACTGAAGGGGCTTGGGGATTGGGAATATTCCCGACCGTCCTCGCGGACGCCACCCCGCCACGGATGTCAGTTCCCCAAGGACGTCATCCTGAGCGGAGCGAAGGAGCGCTCGTCCACCGCTCTGGCACTGCCGCGACTTTCCCCCTCCGGCCCATCCCCTCCCTTCATTTCGGGTTTTCCCCAACCAACGCTCGCGCCTGCTGTCTAAACTTTGGCGCGGCCCGCGCGGTCGGGGGCTGCGCGCCTGGGCGGGTCGGAACGGAGGCCACCATGTCACTGTCACGTCGGGTCTTGCGGGGGTTGCTCGGGGCGGCCGTCGCGGCCGCGGTCCCAGTTGCCGTGTTGCCGTCGCCTGCCGCGGCGGACGTGAGCGTGAACGTCAACGTGTTCGGGGCCCGCCCGCCGGCCTATGCGCCGGGCGGGTTCGCGTACGCCTCGCCGTTCGGGTACTCGACCGGGTACGGGTACGCCTCCGGGTACGCGTCGGCCGCCTACGACGACTGGCAGTACGAGCGGCAGCGGCTGCGGGCCGAGCTGGACGACGCCCAATTCCGGCTCGACCGGTCGCTCGGGGACGCCGACGCGGCCCGGGCCGGGGTGTCCGACGCCCGCCGCCGGGAGGCCGACGCGGGCGACCAGCTCGCGGGGGCCCGGACGGCCGCCGCCGACGCGGCCCGCCGGTCGGCCGAGGCGGACGGGCGGGTCGCCGCGATGCGGCAGGACCGGGATCGCGCCGCCCAAGACGTCGCCGCGGTCCATCAAGCCGCCGACCCGGTGCTCAAGCAGCAGGCCGACCTCGCCGCCCGGCTGGACGCGGCCCGGCGGGACGCGGTCGCCGCGTTCGAGGCGAGCGACCCGTTCCGCAACGCCGCGGCCGCCGTCGGCACCGCCCGCCGGGACGTCTCGCTCGCCGAGCAGCAGGCCCTCGACGTCCTGACGACCAAGGGCGACGCGTACGCCGCCGCCGAGGCCGAGTCGAAGGCGGCCGACGCCAAGGTCGCCGCCCTCCGTGACGCCCGCCCGCCGGGCGACCCGGAATTGGCCGCCGCCAGCTCGGCC
>JAQGHJ010000330.1 GCA_028288905.1 Phycisphaerales bacterium
TTGGGGTACTTCCACCTGCCCGAGCATCCCGCTCCCGTTATCGCAACTCGTGTTTCCGGATCGCTTTGCCTCCGTCGCTCGCCGGGATTTTGTGTCCGCGTCGACAAGAACCGGCGTACGATTCGAATGTTGAAGCGTCGAACATTGGCAAGCAGCCCGAGGTAGGGCATGGCCTCTCAGTATTACGTCTGGCGCAGACACAACATCCACTACCAGAAGCGCGGGATGGGCGACCCGCTGTTGCTCGTCCACAACCTGTACCCCGGCGCGAGCCACGATGAGTACGCGTACAACCTCGACGAGCTGGCCCGGCACCACACGGTTTATGCGATCGACCTGCTAGGGTTCGGCGACAGCGACGCCCCGCGGCGGCGGTACACGGCCCGGCTGTACATCGACCTGCTCGCTGACTTCTGTCGGGAGGTGATCGGCCGGCCGACCCACGCAATGGCGGCCGGGCTGAGCTGCTCGTACGTGTGCCAGGCGGCGGCGGACAACGCCGGGCTGTTCGACCGGCTCGTGTTCGTCTGCCCCCGCAGTGAGCCGACCGGGCTGGACCTGCCGCGGTGGGCGGCCCCGATCCGCCACTTCATGCTCACCGCGCCCGGGCTGGCCCAGGGCCAGTACGAGGCGGCCGCCAGCGAGCAGGCGATCGCCCAGTACCTCCGCAACAGTTTCCACAACCTCAGGGCGGCCACGCCCGAGCGGGTGGAACGGCTGCACTACAACGCGTGGCGGGAGGGGTCGACGTACGCGTACGCCGGGCTGGTCGTCGGGTACCTCGACCACCCGCTCCTCGACGCGCTGCCGAAGGTGACGAACCCCATCCTACTGGTGTGGGGCCGACAGGCCCGCCCGACCCCGGTCGAGCACAGCGTCCGGCTCGTCGCCCTCGCCCGCCACTGTAACCTGCGGGTGATCGAGAACGCCGGAGCGTGGGTCCACGACGAGCAGTCGGCCCAGGTGAACAAGCTGGTGACGAGCTACTTCGCCGGCCAGCTCGCCGGCCCGCCGCGGGCTGCGACGGCGTAGCCTGCACCTCTAGCCGACTGTCGGGAGGACGGACAAGAGGAACACGAATCGACACGAAAGGGGACGGGAGAGCATCGGGGTTTGAATGCCCGGCACCCGCCTAATGTCTTCTTCGTGTTGATTCGTGCCCTTCGTGGAAATTCGTGTTCCTCCCCCCGGCGACGGCGAGGTGCCCGGCCGACCCGAGTTCAGGTCCGGACACTTAGCACCGGCACCCTCGTCCGGTGCCGCAGCTCGGACGCGGTCGACCCGTGTAGCAGGTCGCCGAACAGCCTGTGGCCGTGGCTGCCGGTGACGAGCAGGTCGAGCGTTTCCTCCTTGGCCACCTTGGCGATCTCGTCGGGCGGCCGACCGGCGGCCAGCCGGACGGTGCACGGGACGCCGACCGCCCGTAAGGCGGCGGCGGCCCGGTCCAGGTAGTCGGCGTCGTCCCGGGCCTCGTCGTCGTCTACGCCGTCCCCGAGGAACCGGGCGGTCGCGCTCTCGACGACGTGGATCAGCACCACCGTCGCCCCCGCCGCCCGGACGAGCGGGAGCACGCCGGCCAGGATCTTCTCGTCCCGGATCGTCGCCTCCAGGGCGATCCCGACCCGGCGGAACTGAGTGGCGATCGTCGCGTCCGCCCCGGGCAGGGCGGGGGTCAGGGCCGGCGTCGGGACCCGGGCGCGGGACTTCCGCCGCCACTTGGCCCACAGCGGCTCGACCACCATCCAGACGAGCAGCGGGGCGGCGAGGGCGGCGGCCGGCAGCAGCCCGTACCGGACGAGGGCGGTGCCGTCCCGCATGCCATCGGCGATCGTCTCGCCCACCAGCTTCAGGTTCAGCCCGATGATGATGACGGCGGCCAGCCACGCAAGCGTCACCCCCCACCACGGGGTGACGAACGCCCCCATCTTCCGCCGGTCGGCCGTGAAGTGGATGAGCGGCACCACCGCGAACGACAGCTGGAGCGACAGCACGACCTGGCTCAACACCAGTAGCGTGTCGACCCCCGAATCCCCCCGCCACAGGATCACGCCGACGGCCGGCACGATCGCGATCAGTCGGGTGACTAGCCGCCGCAGCCACGGCCGGAGCCGGATGTGGACGAACCCTTCCATCACGATCTGCCCGGCCATCGTGCCGGTGATGGTCGACGACTGCCCGGCCGCCAGCAGGGCGATCGCGAACGCCAGCGGGGCGGCCTTGCCGAGGACCGGGGCGAGCAGGGCGTGGGCACCTTCCAGCGACGCCACGTCCTGGTGCCCGGTGTGGTGGAACGCGGCCGCGGCCAGGATCAGGATGGCGGCGTTCACCAGGAACGCCGCGTTCAGCGCCACGACCGAGTCGATCAGGTTGAACCGGGTCGCCTGCCGCAGCCCGGCCGGCGACCGGTCGACGGCCCGGGACTGCACCAGGGCCGAGTGCAGGTACAGGTTGTGGGGCATCACGGTCGCCCCGATGATCCCGATCGCGACGTACAGCATGTCCCCGGACAGCGGGGTCGGGACGAACCCGGCGATCACGCCGGCCGGGCTCGGCTTCGACAGCACCATCTCCAGCGCGAAGCACCCCCCGATCGTCGCGACGAGCACGACGATGAACGCCTCGACCTTCCGGATGCCCCACGCCTGCAGCAGCAGGAACAGCATCACGTCGAACGCCGTGATCAGCACGCCGTACAAAATCGGGATGCCGAACAGCAGGTGCAGCGCGATCGCCGACCCGAGCACCTCGGCGAGGTCGCAGGCGGCGATCGCGACCTCGCACATCACCCACAGCACCCACGTGACCGGGCGAGGGTAGTGCTCGCGGCAGGCCTGCGCCAGGTCCCGGCCCGTGACGAGCCCGAGCCGGGCGGACAGCGTCTGGAGCAGGATCGCCATCAGGTTCGACAGCAGGATCACCCAGATCAGCCGGTACCCGTACCGGCTGCCCGCGGCCAGATCCGTCGCCCAATTCCCCGGGTCCATGTACCCGACCGACACCATGAACGCCGGCCCGGAGAACCCGAACAGCCGGCGCCAGAACGTCGCGCCGCTCGGGATGGCGACGCTGCGGTGGATTTCGGGCAAGGAGGGGACGGCGACGGGCGCGGTCATGAAGCGGTTCCTGCGAAAGATGCGGTACGGAAAGCGGTGGACGCAAACCTCCGGCGAGCGGTGGCCGGCGGGGCGGGCAAATGCGGCTGCGCTCACCGCCTCAGCGGCGGATCGTTACGCCGGCGAACACCCGCAGGTCGTCGGCGGCCGCGGTCAGCCCGACCTCGACGCCGGCGTCGATCTGGACGTCGTCCGACACCTTGTAGGTCAGACCGGTGTCGAGCGTCGCCTCGTACGGGCGGTCGCCGCCTAGGGGTGCGGTGCCGGCGTACTCCAGGTACGCCCCGAGCGGGCCGACGAGGTCGTGCTCGACCGACGCGGTGTGGACGAGGAGCGTGTCGTACCCGCCGGTGCCGTCGCGGACGAAGTCGACCTCGGCCATCACGGTCAGGTCGAACCCGGCCGGCAACGGGACGGCCAGCGGCACGATCACGCCGCCCTCGACCCGGTCGTCGTTGCTGAACGCCTGCGCCCCGACCGGGAATCGGACGTACGGCATGACGGCCAGCGCGGTGCCGGCGAACAAGCCGGTGTCCGCGTTGCCGCCGGCCTCGTCGTTGCCCCAGACGTTCACCTTCACCCGCACCTCGGCGTCGCCGTGGCCGTCGTCGGTCCGGCCCGGGGTGCGCGACCGCAGGTACGGGGCGACGACGAGCTGCAGGTCGACGTTGTTCGTCAGCCCGATCTTCAGGTTGGCCGGCAGGACGGCCAGTTCCTCGCCGTCATCCCCCTTGCGCCACTCGGCGAAGCTGAACTCGGCCTGCACGTGCCCGGCGTCGACGGTGAACGGGCTCTCGGTCACGTCCGGGCGGTCGGGCGACAGCTCCCGCATCAGCGGGCGGGGCGTCGGGTCGAACAGCGTGTACCCGGACTTGTCGGCCGGCGGTGCAGCTAGCCCGTCGGCGGCAACCGCAACGGACGCCGACGACACCCATGCCGCGACCCCTGCCCCCACCAGCGTCGTCGTCCAACCCGCCGTTCGGGTGCGCCGCAGCCCGCGTCCTGTCAATCGGCCCATCTTTCATCCCTCGTTAATCCAACTTTGATGATTCAAAGTCTCGGCATGTTATGACCCGAACGGTATGATGGGTCAAGTCAAAATCGTAGCGGGCACCGCGCCGGCGTTGCCGTCGGCCCCGTGGCCCCCGCGCCGGAGCGCCGCCCCGCGATGCCCAGCATCACCGTCGAGAACTACGTCAAGCAGATCTACCTGGCCGGCCAGCAGCAGCAGCCGACGGGCGGGCAGGTCTCGATGGGTCGGCTGGCGGCGGCGGTCGGCGTCGTCCCCGGGACCGTCACCACGATGGTCAAGGCGCTGGTGGCCGACGGGCTGGTCGACTACGAGCCCCGCGGCGGCGTCACGCTCACCCGCGACGGCGAGCGGCTCGCCCTGCACGTGCTCCGCCGCCACCGGCTCGTCGAGCTGCTGCTCGTCCGGGTGCTGGGGCTCGACTGGTCCGAGGTCCACGCTGAGGCCGAGGTGCTCGAGCACGCGGTCAGCGACAAGGTGCTCGAGCGGATCGACGCCCTGCTCGGCAGCCCGACCGTCGACCCGCACGGCGACCCGATCCCGTCGGCCAAGGGGAAGGTGGACGGCACCCGGCGGCACAGCTTGGCCGAGTGCACCGTCGGCCGGCCGCTGCGGGTGGCCCGGGTGACGGACCAGGACCCGGCGTTCCTCCAGTTCATCGACCGGTGCGGCTTGGTGCCGGGGGCGGCCGTGACCGTCGAGGGCCGGGACGCCAGCGCCGACGCCGTCCTCGTCCGCCCGGACGGGCGGAGGGCCGTCACGCTCGGCGGTGCCGCTGCGGAAAAGGTGTTGGTCGAGGGATAACGGTGCGCGGTGCCGCCGAGCAGGGTGACATCTAGGAAGTGGGATGGCGTTCCACTGCGGAAGGGCGGTCCTGATTCAAAAAACGAGAGCGGGCGGCGAGGCTTGATGGCCGCGCCGCCCGCTCTCGTTTAACCCGGCCACGACCGCCGTCGCCCGACCCGACGATAGGTCTCCGGCCGAAGCACCTAGTGAACCTGCTCCGCCGGCGCAAACCCGTCGCAGCCGCTGTTCGCCGTCACGAGCAGGTGCAGCGGGGCGTGCTTCGGGTGCCCGCACTCGACGCGAAGGTCCTCGGGGGCCTGCTGCTTCGACCGGATCTGGACGAGCTGAGGGGCCTGGGCCTGATGTTCGCCGAAATGGGTGCAAAGGCCGCACTGACCGTCGTGAAAGCTAAGCATGACTGTCTCCTGTTAAGCCCTACGTTTTCTCTCGTTCCATCCCGTTGATCACGGCACTCCCGTGCTGCCCGCAATCGATGTCACAGTATTCGTCTCATGGTTTGCAAAGGTCCAATTAAAAAGCACTTAAGCTAAGAAATGAGAATGGGTATCAGTCGTTCTTCAACTTAAATCAGTTTGGTTATGTCGAGCCGACACGTGACCCGGTGCCTTTAACGCATTCTTCGCCGCCCTTCCTGAGATTCTAGCCCCGCTGTCGTTCCTTCCACGCATCTCTGAGAGGAACCGCCACTACCACGCGGTGCGATGTCGCGCCCGTCAGTTGAGTATTGGGGACGGATGTATGGGTATCCCGCTGCGCGCGAGGGCCGCGCTGTTGGAAATGGTCATCAACAGAGTTCGGTTCTCGGGCTGAACTACAAGACGTGAGGGCCGAGTGATCAGAGGCCGAGGCGCTGGCCGGCGGGCGGTATGATCGCCGGCCATGAACCGCTACCGCCCGCCCGCCTCCCCGACCCGCGTGTGTCGCCGTGCGCTAACGGCCCTCTTGGCCGGCCTCGCCGCGGCGACCGCTGCTTTGGCCGACGCCCCGCCCGCCGTCGCCCCACCCTCAACCGCCCCGGCATCTCGGCCGTCGGCCGTCACTCCTCTGCCGGCCTCCACCCGCCCCGCGACGGCCGCCGATTACTCGGCTTACCGCGAGCGGTGGTTCACCCTGCCGACGAAGTCCGACCCGAGGCTTACCCACCACGCCTACGAGTCGGCCGCCATGAGCGCCCGCGTCGGGTACCACCTCTACCTGCCGCTTGGGTACGACGACCCGGCCAACGCCGCCCGCCGGTACCCGGTCCTCTACTGGCTGCACGGGCTGAACCAATCCGAGTCGTCGGACTGGTTCCCGCCGGACGTGCTGTCGGTGGCCGTCGGCGGCGGGGCGATCCCGCCGGTCATCGTCGTGTTCGCCGCCGGCGGCGGGCGGTCCTTCTACTGCGACGCCCCGGACCAAAACATCCTGCCGGAGACGACGATCGTGCGCGAGCTGATCCCGCACGTCGACGCGACCTACCGAACGATCGCCGCCCGCGGCGGCCGGGCCATTCAGGGCGTGTCGATGGGCGGGTTCG